>NZ_JBHWZJ010000148.1:0-16663 GCF_042728415.1 Streptomyces sp. NPDC060198
GATCACATGGATCCGTGCCCCACGGTCGCGTCCGCGATCTTGCCGGACTTACTGGTCGCGGTACATCTCCGCGACGAGGAAGGCCAGGTCGAGCGACTGGCTGCGGTTGAGCCGCGGGTCGCAGGCGGTCTCGTAACGCTGGTGCAGGTCGTCCACGAGGATCTCGTGGCCGCCGCCGACGCACTCGGTGACGTCGTCACCGGTGAGTTCGACGTGGATGCCGCCCGGGTGGGTGCCCAGGCCCTTGTGCACCTCGAAGAAGCCCTTGACCTCGTCCAGGACGTCGTCGAAGCGGCGGGTCTTGTGGCCGGAGGCGGCCTCGAAGGTGTTGCCGTGCATCGGGTCGGTGACCCAGGCGACGACCGCGCCGGAGGCGGTGACCTTCTCGACCAGCTCGGGCAGCTTGTCGCGGACCTTGTCGGCGCCCATGCGGACGACGAAGGTCAGCCGGCCGGGCTCGCGCTCGGGGTCCAGGCGGTCGATGTAGCCGAGCGCGTCGTCGACGGAGGTCGTCGGGCCGAGCTTGATGCCGATCGGGTTGCGGATCTTCGAGGCGAACTCGATGTGGGCGCCGTCCATCTGGCGGGTGCGCTCACCGACCCAGACCATGTGGCCGGAGGTGTTGTAGAGCTCGCCGGTGCGCGAGTCGGTGCGGGTCAGCGCCGTCTCGTAGTCCAGCAGCAGGGCCTCGTGCGAGGAGTAGAACTCGACCGCCTTGAACTCGGCCGGGTCGGTGCCGCAGGCCTTCATGAAGTTCATGGCGTTGTCGATCTCGCGGGCCAGCGCCTCGTAGCGCTGCCCGGAGGGCGACGACCGCACGAAGTCCTGGTTCCAGGCGTGCACCTGGCGCAGGTCGGCGTAGCCGCCGGTGGTGAAGGCCCGCACGAGGTTCAGCGTCGAAGCGGACGCGTGGTACATCTGCTTCAGGCGCTCGGGGTCCGGGATGCGCGCGGCCTCGGTGAATTCGAAGCCGTTGACGGAGTCGCCGCGGTAGGTCGGCAGGGTGACGCCGTCGCGGGTCTCGGTCGGCTTGGAGCGCGGCTTGGAGTACTGCCCGGCGATCCGGCCCACCTTGACGACCGGGACGGCCGCCGCGTAGGTCAGGACGGCGCTCATCTGGAGCAGCGTCTTCAGCTTGGCCCGGATGTGGTCGGCGGACACGGCGTCGAAGGCCTCGGCGCAGTCGCCGCCCTGCAGCAGGAACGCCTCGCCCTTGGCGACGGCTCCCATGCGGGCGCGCAGCTGGTCGCACTCGCCGGCGAAGACGAGCGGCGGATACGACGCGAGGTCCGCGAGTACATCGCGCAGCGCCTCGGAGTCGGGGTACTCGGGCTGCTGCGCCGCGGGAAGGTCTCGCCAGGTGTTGCCACCGGCGACGGAGGTATTGGCGTTCACGGTCACGGCCACCACCCTACGTGGTCACGGGACGCACCCATTCGGGCCGCTCAATAGTTGAGACGCTCGCTCGCATGGCGGGCGGGGGTCGAGATCGCCTCCGGCACGGCACGCGGTGGTCGCGGGGGTTGTCCGCACGGCCCCGGGTGGCGCTAGGATCGCCCCATGTTCACGCACACGACCCAGAACTGGTGGTGGCCCGCTCGACGGCGGCCCGCTGACAGTTCGCGCTGAACATCTCGCGAAGGCCGCCCCGAGGGGCGGCCTTTTTCCGTTTTCGCGGAGCCGTTCCTCTCCCCCGGGAAACCCCTTGGAAGGAACCTCATGCCGCACCGCGCCGCCTCTCTCGTCCACCGCCTCCTCCAGGACGACGCACCGCCCTTCGCCCTGCTGCGCCGCCGCACGCCCGGTCATGACCACGACACCGTGGAGGTGCTGACCGGCGAGGTCCGTCAGGTGGCGCGCCTCGCCGACCTGCCGGTGGGCGAGCTCCCCTCCCTGGCCCTGGTGCCCTACCGGCAGATCGCCGAGCGCGGCTTCGACGCGAGGAACGACGGGACGCCGCTCGCGGTGCTGGTCGCCGACGAGGCGTACGCGCTGCCGCTGACCGAGGTGCTCGCGGCGCTGCCCCCGCACGGGGTACGGGTGACGGGCGGCGCCTTCGACGTGCCGGACGAGGAGTACGCGGGGATCGTCCGCCGGGTGATCGAGGACGAGATCGGGCAGGGCGAGGGTGCGAACTTCGTGATCCGGCGCACCTTCCGGGGCGAGATCCCCGGCTACGGCCGGGCGGACGCGCTGGCGCTCTTCCGCAGACTGCTGGAGGGCGAACGCGGCGCGTACTGGACGTTCGTGGTGCACACCGGCGGCCCCGAGGGGCGGACCCTGGTGGGCGCGAGCCCCGAGGTCCACGTCCGGATGTCGGGCGGCACGGTGGTGATGAACCCCATCAGCGGGACGTACCGCTACCCGGCGCAGGGCCCGACCGTCGAGAGCCTGCTGGACTTCCTCGGCGACCGCAAGGAGACCGAGGAGCTCTCCATGGTGGTCGACGAGGAGCTGAAGATGATGTGCACGGTCGGCGACATGGGCGGGGTGGTGGTCGGCCCCCGGCTGAAGGAGATGGCCCATCTCGCGCACACCGAGTACGAGCTGCGCGGCAAGTCGACGCTGGACGTGCGCGAGGTGCTGAAGGAGACCATGTTCGCGGCGACCGTCACCGGCTCCCCGGTGCAGAACGCGTGCCGGGTGATCCGGCGGTACGAATCCACCGGGCGCGGCTACTACAGCGGAGCGCTGGCTCTGCTGCGCCAGGACGCGAACGGCGCCCAGACCCTCGATTCGCCGATCCTGATCCGTACCGCCGACATCGCGGCCGACGGCACCCTCGCGGTGGGCGTGGGCGCCACGCTCGTACGCCACTCGGACCCGGACGGCGAGGTCGCCGAGACCCACGCCAAGGCGGCGGGGGTGCTGGCGGCTCTCGGGGCGCGGCCGGGCCGACGGCACGAGGAGCGGACCGGACCCCGGCTGGCCGACGACTCCCGGGTGCGGTCCGCGCTGGACGACCGGCGGGGCGGGCTGGCGCCGTTCTGGCTGCGGATGCAGGAGCGGACCCCGGCGATGTCGGGCCACGCGCTGGTGGTGGACGGAGAGGACACCTTCACCTCGATGCTGGCGCATCTGCTGCGCGCCTCGGGGCTCGACGTGTCGGTCCTCCGGTTCGACGCGCCCGGGCTGCGGGAGACCGTCCGGGCGCACCGGGGGCCGGTGGTGCTGGGCCCCGGGCCGGGCGACCCGGGCGATGCCCACGACGCCAAGATGCTGCTGCTGCGCTCGGTCGCGGCCGAGCTGGTGCGCGACCACCGCGACGGGCTGCTGGGCGTGTGCCTGGGCCATGAGCTGATCGCGGCGGAGCTGGGCCTCGATGTGGTGCGCAAGGCGGAGCCCCATCAGGGGGCGCAGACGCGGATCGAGCTGTTCGGCCGGCCGGAGACCGTGGGGTTCTACAACAGCTTCGCGGCGCGGTGCGACGACGCGGCCGCCGCCGAGCTGGGCGCGCACGGCATCGAGGTGAGCCGGGACGGAGCCACCGGCGAGCTCCACGCGCTGCGCGGCGACGGGTTCGCCTCGGTGCAGTTCCACCCCGAGTCGGTGCTGACGCTGCGGGGCTCGGCGATCGTCACCGAACTGCTGGCGGGGCTGCCCGTACGCGGCTGAACGCCCGGGAGCCGGTACCCCGCACGGGCACCGGCTCCCACGGCCCGCTCACCCCTCCGGGGCCGCCGGCACCAGGACGTTGTCGCCGCGGCGTCCGGAGAGGTAGTCGTCCACGTTGGCGGCGGTGGCGTCGATGATCTGCCCGACGGCGTCCTCGGTGTAGTACGCCTGGTGGGAGGTGACCAGGACGTTCGGGAAGGTCAGCAGCCGGGCGAGGGTGTCGTCGTCGATGCCCTCCAGCGACTTGTCCAGGAAGAACAGCCCGGCCTCCTCCTCGTACACGTCGAGGCCGACGCCCAGGAAGTGGCCCGAGCGGAGTTCGGTGACCAGCGCGCGGGTGTCGACCAGTCCGCCGCGGCTGGAGTTGACGAGGATCGCGTCGCGCTTCATCAGCACCATGGCCCGCTGGTCGATGAGGTGGTGGGTCGCGGGCAGCAGGGGGACGTGCAGGCTGACGAGGTCGGCCTCGGCGAAGAGCTGGTCCTTCTCGACGTACCGCATGCCCAGTTCCACGCAGGCGGGGTTCTCGGCGACGTCCCAGCCGAGCAGGTTCATGCCGAAACCGTGGGCGATCCGGGTGAACGCCTCGCCGATCTTGCCGGTGCCGATCACGCCCGCCGTCCGGCCGTGCATGTCCCGGCCGAGGAGTCCGGCGAGCCGGAAGTCGAAGTCGCGGGTCCGGGTCGCCGCGCGGATGACCTTGCGGTTCACGGCCATCGCCAGGGTCCAGGCGAACTCGGCGACGGAGTGGGGCGAGTAGTACGAGACCCGGGCGACGCGCATTCCGAGGCTGCCGGCGACGTCCAGGTCGATGTTGTTGAAGCCGGTGGAGCGCTGGGCGATCATCCGCGTGCCGCCCGCCGCCAGGGTTTCGAGGACCTTGGCGCCGAGATCCGCGTTGACGCTGGTGGAGATGACCTCGTACCCCGCAGCGATGGCCGCCGTGTCCGGGGTGAGGAACACCTCCAGGCAGCGGACCTCGTGCTTCCCGGCGAACGCCTTCTCGATCAGGGGCTTCTCGTCGGCCTGCACACCGAATGCCAGGATTTCCACGACGTCTCCCGTTGGTGCTGCGGTACGGCACATGCTCCGGTCACCGCGAATATACGGCCCGGGCCCCGGGTGCGCCGCTCGGCGGCCGGGGCACCGGGCTCCGCTCAGACGTCGTCCAGGCCCCGCTCGATGGCGTACCGGACCAGCTCCACCCGGTTGTGCAGCTGGAGCTTGCCGAGGGTGTTCTGGACGTGGTTCTGGACCGTGCGGTGCGAGATCACCAGACGCTCCGCGATCTGTTTGTACGACAGTCCCTTGGCGACCAGCCGGAGCACCTCGGTCTCCCGGTCGGTCAGGCGCGGCGCCTTCGGATCGTCGGGGGCCGTCGGGGCCGGATCGGAGGCGAGCCTGCGGTACTCGCCGAGGACGAGCCCGGCCAGCCCGGGGGTGAAGACGGGGTCGCCGACCGCGGTGGAACGGACCGCCTCGATCAGCTCCTGGGTGCTGGCGGACTTGAGCAGATAGCCGGTGGCCCCGGACTTCACCGCCTCCAGCACGTCGGCGTGCTCCCCGCTGGCGGAGAGCACCAGCACCCGCAGGGCGGGGTGGTGCGCCACCAGCTCCTTGCAGACCTGGACACCGGGCAGACCCGGGAGGTTCAGGTCCAGCACGAGGACGTCGGGCCGGACCGCCTGGGCCCGGCGGACGGCCTGCGGGCCGTCGCCGGCGGTCGCGACGACGTCGAAGCCGGACTCGGCGAGGTCGCGGGCGACGGCGTCGCGCCACATCGGGTGGTCGTCCACCACCATGACCCTGATGACCGTGCCGTCGGCGTGCGTCTGCGGCCGGGGCCCCGGCGCGCCCGCCGTGTCCGGTGCGCCCGGTGCTGTAGGTGTACTCATCGGATCGATCCTGCCTTCCCCCGTGGGACCTTCGGAACCTTCAACTCGACCTCGGTGCCCTGGCCGGGTACCGAGATCACCTCTGCCGTGCCGCCCAGATCGCGCAGCCGCCCGCGTATGGAGAGGGCCACGCCGAGCCTGCCCTCGCCCTCGGCCTGGGCAAGCCGTCCTTCCGGGATGCCCGGTCCGTCGTCCCGGACCGTGACGACCACCTCGCCGGGTTCGTCCTCGACCAGGATCCACGCCTGCGCGCCGTCCCCGGCGTGCGCGCGCACGTTGTCCAGGGCGGCGCCGGTGGCGGCGGCCAGCTCCCTCGCCGCGGCGGACGGCATCAGGACCGGGGCGCCGGGCTCCGCGAAGCTGACCCGGGAGCCCGCGTGCGGGGCGAGCAGGGTCCGCAGATCGATGCCGGGGGCGTCGTCGGACGGTTCCTCCGGGGCGGTCGTGCGGACGACTGCGCCGAGCGAGGCGTCCTCGGAGACCCGGGTGGTGGGCAGCAGGCCGCTGGAGACGAGGGTACGCAGGGCGATCTCCTGCTCCCCGGCCATCCTGCCCAGTTCGGCCGCCTCGCCACCGAGGGCGTTGCCCCGGCGCTGGACCATCGCGAGGACCTGGAGGACGCTGTCGTGGATGTCACGGGCCAGCCGCTCCCGCTCGCGGGTCGCGGCCTCGATCTCCAGGGCCCGGGCGAGGGTGCGCTCACTGGCCCGGGCGACCTCGACGACGTAGCCGATCGCTATGGAGGCGACCCAGACCAGCAGGACGTTGTGGAAGGTGTCCCGGCTGGGCTCGCCGCGCTCGACGATGTTGGCGACCGCGACGAGGGTGGACGCGAAGGCCGCCCACCGCCAGCCGCCCTTCAGCGCGAAGGCCAGCACCGCTCCGGCGGTCCAGATCGACGGCAGGGTCGAGCCGTCGAGGTGCTGGGCGTCGAGGTCGGCGACGGGGGTGAGCAGGATGCCGGTGAGCGCCACCACCAGATCCGCGCCGAGGAACGGCCGTGTGCAGCTGGCCGCGTTGGCGACCCGCGGCAGGGTGAGCAGCGTCCACACCGCCATCACGGCGAGGAACCCGAAAGCGACCGCGGGCCGTTCGAACTCCGTACGGCCTATCACGGCCAGCGTCAGGGCGTAGACCGTCGTCAGCACCCGGTACCCGGTGAGCGCGCGCCACAGCGGCTGCTCGACCGACATCCGTACGACCCGCTCGTGTCCGGCCATCTCCCCCGCCCCCGTGGTCCGCGCCCCCGTCGGCCGGACCCCTCCTTCTCCGCCGCTGCCGCGGGCCCCTGCCGCGCGCGGGCGACAGGCTCACCGCCGCCCGCGACCGCACGCTACGGTGCGGGCGGTCGCGCCGTCGAACGCTGCCTGTCGTCCCGCGCCGCCTGCTTCTGCTCCAGCGCGGCCCGTCTGTGTTCCTGTGCGGCCTGCTTCTGTTCCTGGGCCGCCGCTTTGGCCTCGTCCGCGATCCGGCGCTTGGCGGCCGTCGCGTAGACGTCCACGTACTCCTGACCGGAGAGCCTCATGATCTCGTACATGACCTCGTCCGTCAGCGAACGCAGGATGAACCGGTCGCCCTCCATGCCCTGGTAGCGGGAGAAGTCCAGCGGCTCGCCGATCCGGATGCCGGGACGCAGCAGCTTGGGGATCACCTGGCCGGGCGGCTGGATCTTCTCCGTGCCGATCATCGCGACCGGGACGACCGGGGCGCCGGTGGCCAGCGCCACCCTGGCGAGTCCGCCGGGCTTGCCGCGGTAGAGGCGGCCGTCCGGCGAGCGGGTGCCCTCGGGGTAGATGCCGAAGAGCCCGCCGTCCTCGACCACTTTGATGCCCGCCCGGATCGCGGCCTCGCCGGCGCCCCTGGCTCCGGAGCGGTCGACGGGCAGCTGGCCGACGCCCTTGAAGAAGGCCGCGGTGAGCTTGCCCTTCACTCCGGGCGCGGTGAAGTACTCGGCCTTGGCGATGAAGGTGACCTTGCGGTCCAGCACGGCCGGCAGGAAGAAGGAGTCGGAGAAGGACAGATGGTTGCTCGCGAGGATCGCCGGACCGGTGAGGGGGATGTTCTCCAGGCCCTCGACCCACGGCCTGAAGGCGAGCTTCAGGGATCCCCCGAGGGAGAAGTGCATCGCGCCGTAGATCAACTCGGGTGCCTCCTGTGTCCTGTGTCACCGACCCTACCCGCGGGCGGACCGCCGTTGTCGCACGGTGCGGGGCGCTGCCCCGTGCCGGTGGCGCGACGGCCCTGGTCGGTGTCGGCCCGGTCGCGTACGGTGAAGTCATTCTTCTCGCGGGTGCCCCGAACGCCCCCTCGCAAGCCCCCACGCACTCCCCCGCCCGAGCCCAGTCTCACGAACAGGAGTCACCGGTGCCGGTTCTCCCTGGAGCCGAGCCGTTCCGCCACGAGGGCGGAGAGGTCGGCGTCCTTCTCTGTCATGGCTTCACCGGATCGCCCCAGTCACTGCGCCCGTGGGCCGACTACCTGGCCGCGCGCGGGTACACCGTGTCGCTGCCGCTGCTGCCGGGCCACGGAACCCGCTGGGAGGACATGGCCGTCACCGGCTGGCAGGACTGGTACGCCGAGGTGGACCGGGAGTTGCGCGTCCTGCGCGAGAGGTGTGCGCGGGTCTTCGTCTTCGGCCTCTCCATGGGCGGGGCGCTGGCGCTGCGGCTCGCCGCGCGGCACGGCGACGCGGTCGCCGGTCTGGTGCTGGTCAACCCGGCGAACAAGGTGCACGGCCTGTCCGCGTACGCGCTGCCGGTCGCCCGCCACCTCGTCCGTACGACGAAGGGCCTGGCCGGGGACATCGCGCTGGAGGGCGGGCACGAGGTGGGTTACGACCGGGTCCCGCTGCACTGTGCCCACTCGCTGCGCCGGTTCCTGCGGATCGTCGACACCGAACTCCCGCAGGTGACACAGCCGTTGCTGCTGCTGCACAGCTCTCAGGACCACGTGGTGCCGCCCGCCGACACCGCCCGCGTCCTCAGCCGCGTGTCCTCGCGGGACGTCGAGGAGGTGCTGCTGGAACAGAGTTACCACGTCGCGACGTTGGACCATGACGCGGAGCGGATCTTCGACGAGAGCCACCGGTTCCTCGCCCGTCTCGCATCCGGCGTCGCGGAGAAGGGGAGTACGTCCGGTGGCTGAGCAGGACGCGGATCGCACGGGCAGTGACGAGGAGCGCGAACCGCCGCAGATGGAGGGGCAGACCGCCGCTCCCGGGATTCCCGGCAGCACGGACGAGGAGGCCGCGCCGGCCGGGGCGGGCCCGGACGAGGTGCGCCCGCTGGACGAGGACGCCGCGTGGGCGGCGATCGTGGCGGGTTACGGCGAGGAGCCGCCGGACCCGCCGGGCGCCAAACCCTTCAAGCCGGTGAAGGACCTCGCCCTGCCCGACGAGGACCTGATCAACGTGACGGACGACGAGGACCGGCCCGCACCCCCGGCGGACAAGGGCAACGGCAAGAGCGGGCTGGGCAGTTCCGTGGTCTTCGCCCCCGGAGTCGGCGGTCCCCGCGATCACGTGCTGCCGGACGAGGTTCCCGACGAGGGAGCCGAGGACGGCGACACCGAGGGGCACTTCGTGCCGCCGGAGCCGCCGCCGCTCCCGGAAGCCGACGCCACGTCGAAGTTCGCCTGGCTCGGGGTAGTCGGCTCGCCGGTGCTGATGCTGCTCGCGGTGCTGCTGGGCTGGGAGATGACCTGGTGGCTGACGACCGTGTGCATCGGCGGGTTCCTCGGCGGCTGCGCGACGCTGGTGGCCCGGATGCCTCACGACGACGACGAGGACCTGGGCGACCCGGGGCACGGCGCCGTCGTCTGAGCCGGCGGACCGGCCGGGCGACCGGGGCCGCCTTCCCGACCGGCAGCACCGGGTCCGGGGGCGCCGCCCGGCCCCGTCACCGCCGCGCCGCCCGACCGTCGCAGGGGCCGCCCGACCGTCACCGCCGGGCCGCTCGGGCCGGAGAACCGCCGTGCCCCGCGGGCACCCGGAGGGCGGCCAGGACCGGCAGGTGGTCCGAGGCCGCCCGCAGATCGAAGTCGTCCACGCCGGGCAGCCCTGCCGGGACCCCGCAGCCGAGGACCTCGATGCCGTCGGTGGCGAGTACGGCGTCGACGCGGCGCACCGGCCCGTCGGACGGGAAGGTGTGCTCCCCTCCCCAGGGCCGGACCTCACGGGCGTCCTGGAGCCGCCCCGCGAGCAACCGGAACGCGCCTCCCGGCGGTACGTCGTTGAGGTCGCCGCCCACCACCGTGTGCTCCGTACCCATCGCCTCCACCCGCTCCAGCAGCGCCCTCGCCTGGGCGAGGCGTTCGTCCGCCCGCAGGCTCAGATGGCAGCCGACGACGCCGAGCCGGGTCCCGGCGATCCGGACCACGGCCGTGGCGAACCCTCTGCGGTGCAGCCCGGGGGTACGCGGCAGCAGGACGTCCTCGGTGCGTTCGACGGTGGCGCGCAGGGAGCAGAGCAGCAGGGGGCCGGCGGCGGTGGCACCGCCGGAGAGGACGACCAGGTCGGTCGCGGCGGCGAGCCGGGCGGCGGCCTTGCGCCAGCGGAAGAAGCGCGGCGCCTCCTGGACGAACACCAGGTCGGGGGCGCAGGCGCGGATGACGCGGGCCAGTGCGGCGAGGTCGTCGCGCATCGAGCGGATGTTGTAGCTGAGGACGCGGACGACGGCCGATCCGTCGTCCTCGGTACGGGAGTCGGGCAGCGGCGTCAGAACCATGCGGGCCACGATACGACGGACGCCCGCCGTGCCCCGGGGGGCACAACGGGCGTCCGTTCGGATCGTTCGCCGTGGATCAGCCCTGGCGGGCCAGGTCGGCGGCGCCGACCAGTCCGGCCTTGCCGCCGAGCTGGGCGGCGAGGACCTGGGCGTGCGGACGCCACTCGCCGCCGATCAGCCAGCGGCGGAAAGACTTGCGGATCGGGTCCAGGACCAGCTCGCCCTCGTCGGAGACTCCGCCGCCGACGATGAAGGCGGACGGGTCGAAGAGGGAGGCCAGGTCGGCCAGGCCCGCGCCGGCCCACCGGGCCAGCTCGCGGAACGAGTCGATGGCCACCGCGTCGCCCTGACGGGCCGCCTCGCTGATGTGCTTGCCCTCGATGCCCTCGACCGTGCCGTCGCCGAGCGACAGCAGGACGGCGGCGTTCTCCGGGGTCGCGTTGGCGCGCTGCTTGGCGTACCGCACCAGGGCGCGGCCGGAGGCGTACTGCTCCCAGCAGCCCTGGCTGCCGCAGCCGCACAGCAGACCGTCCGGGACGACCCGGATGTGGCCGAATTCGGCCGCTACGCCGAAGCGTCCGCGCCGCAGCTTGTTGCCGATGATGATGCCGCCACCGAGACCGGTGCCGAGCGTGATGCAGATGACGTCGTCGTGGCCCTTGCCCGCCCCGAAGCGGTACTCGCCCCAGGCCGCGGCGTTCGCGTCGTTCTCGACGACGACGGGGAGGCCGACACGCTGTTCGACCTCGTCCTTGAGCGGCTCGTGGCGCCAGTCGATGTTCGGCGCGAAGAGTACGGTCGCTCGCTTGTCGTCGACGTAACCGGCCGCGCCGATGCCGACCGCCTCGATGGTGTGGCCCTCGCGCGCACCGTCCACGGCCGAGCAGATGGCGTCGACGATGCCCGAGGCCGTCGGCGGGGTCGGTACTTTGAACATCGAGAGGATCTGGCCCTCTTCGTCGACCACTCCAGCCGCGATCTTCGTGCCGCCGATATCGACGCCGATGGTGAGTCCCATGAATCCCTCAGTTCCGGTCGAGCCCCGCTGGGTCAACCGTACCCGAGAAGGCAGCCGGAATTTCCGGCCAGGGCTCAGTCCAGGTCGATGTGTTCACCTGTCGAAGGCCCGTCCGAGGGCCGGTCCCGAGGGTCGGACGGGTCGTCGGCGGCCCGTCCGGGCGTGTCGGTGGGGCGGGGGGCTCCTCCCTGGGCGCCCTCGGTGGTCCGCGTCCAGCGGCCCTCCTGGCTCTCGACCGCGGAACGGTAGGCGGCCAGCAGCTCGTTGCCCGCCGCGGCGAGATGGTCGAAGATCTCCGGATTGCGCTCGATGACCGGTTCGACCGCCGACTTCGCCTGCTGGACGACCTGCCGTACCGCGCCCTGGGCGGCGGTGCCGAGCAGCGGCGAGGAGAACGAGCCGAGCTTGCCGGCCACCGCGTCGACCAGCTTGCGCAGTTCCTCGGCGGCGGAGGCGGGCGGCGGCCCGTAGGTGGCGCGGCGGCGGGCCTTCTCGGCCTCCAGGTCCTCGGCGCAGGCGTCGGCCCACGCGTCGCCGTCGACGGGACGATCGGTGGCTTCACTCATGGCGGGCTCCTGCGACGCGGATGACGTACCACCGACGTTACCCGAACGGAGGTCGTCCGTTCAGGGAGTGCGCGGCCGGGGGCGCCCATCCTGCCTTCAGGGCGTACGCGGCCAGAGCGACGGGTCGGGGGTGAAGCGGACGCGCAGCACACCGTCCCGGAGCGCGGCCCCGGACACGGTGCAGCGGCGGAGCGCGGACTCCAGGCGCACGCTGCGGCGGAAGGGGCCGACGGCGAGGAGGATCTCGTCGCCCCGGCGGACGAGCCGCAGGCCGGACTTGACGGCTCCGGGCAGCGGCAGGCACCAGACGAACCCCTCGTGGCCGTCGGGGCCGTCGGGGGCTGTCCGTTCCGTCCACCAGGGGTCGTCGGCGCGGCCGGCCGGCCGGTCGTCGGGGGCGGGGACGCCGAGCAGGTCCAGGTCCTCGGCCCCCCTCGGGTCGTGGCCGAGGTGCGGGGCCTCGTACAGCGCCTCGCGGGAGGGTGCGGCTTCACCGCCGGGAGCGGCGGTCCGCGGCGCCCGGTCCTCGTACCAGCGGGCGAGGCTCTTCTCCTGCTGGGCGGCGAGTCCGGCGAACCAGGGGTCGGTGGAGTGGCGCGGCAGCACCCGGTTGGCGACCAGCAGGTCGGTGCGCAGTCCGTGCAGCGCGAAGCCGGTACGGGCGGCGCGCAGGGCGTCCTCGGCGGCGGGCCCCGGCTCCGCGACCAGCCGCAGCGTGGTCGAGCGGTCCCCGATCAGCGCCTCGGCCTCGGCGAGTTCGGCGTCCTTGCGGGCGGCGGCGGCGTACAGCCACTGCGCGGGCATCGGTACCCCGGCGAGCTGGGCCAGCACCGGGCGCAGCGCGCGGGCGGCCTGTCGCTCCTGGGGCAGCAGTCTGCGCAGGTAGCGGCGCAGCTGGGCGGGGAGGGCGAGCAGGGCGATGGTGTCGGTCAGGGGCGGCATGGCGACGACGAGGGTGTCGTAACCGGCCTCGGACCAGTCGCCGGCGGCGGCCCGGTGCAGGGTGTGCAGGAGCGCGAGTTCGGCGCTGCCGGGGAGTTCGGTGAGCTCCTCGGCGTCCATGCGGCCGGCGCCGAGGAGGTCGAAGACGGTGGCGGCGCGTTCCTGGAGGGCGAGGAGTTCGGCGCGGAAGTGTGCGCCGGAGTCGGTCCGCGCGTGGTCCAGCAGGTCGTCCACGGCGACGGGCCCGGGGTCGTCCGGGAGGCCGAGGCCACCGGGCACATGGTCACGGGTGACCAGGAGGGTGCGGCGGCCGGCCCGGGCGGAGGCCCGGGCCGTGGCTGCCGCGACCGTGGTGGTGCCGGCGCCGCCGGGCCCGGTGACCAGGACCGTGCGCACCGGGTCAGCCCTGGGGGGCGGACTCGACGCGCTTCTTCAGACCGGCCAGCGCGCGGTCGATGATGACCTTCTCCGCCTTGCGCTTGATCATGCCGAGCAGCGGGATCTTGACGTCGACGGCGAGCCGGTAGGTGACCTCGGTGCGCTCGCCGCCGGCGAGGGGCTCCAGCGCGTACGTGCCGTCGAGCGCACGGAGCATCTGGGACTTGACGAGGCTCCAGCTGACCTCGTGGTCGCCGTGCCAGGTGTAGGCGAGGACGTGGTCGTCCTTGATGGCTCCGGCATCGAGGACCAGGCGAACCTGCTCGGCGCGGCCCCGGTCGTCGGTGGCCAGCACCTCGGTCTCCTTCACCTCGCCGGTCCATTCCGGGTAGCGGGCGAAGTCGGCGATCACGCTCATCACGTCGGCCGGTGCCGCCTCGATCGTGATGCTCGAGCTGGTGTGTTCAGCCATCGCCGTGGCCCTCCATGCGCTGTGCCGGTCCGTTCTCGGCAGGAGCCTGCCGGGTGCAGGCTATCGCGTGCGGGTGGGCGCCCCGCGCGGGCGTCCCTCGCGGGGCCCGACGCGCTTTCACCACTCCAGCGCCCACGGCCTGCCGGTGGAGGCGAAGTGGCCGACGTTGACGCATTCGGTCGTGCCGATCCGCATCCGGCGGGCGAGGGGCTGGTGGACGTGGCCGAAGAGGGCGTACCGGGGGCGGGTGCGGCGGATCGCGTCCAGCAGGGCGCGGCTGCCGCGTTCGAAGCGGCGGGCGACGGTGTCGTAGACGAGTTCCGGTACCTCGGGCGGGATGTGGGTGCAGAGGACGTCGACCTCGCCGACCGCCTCCAGCTTCGCGGCGTACTCCTCGTCGCTGATCTCGAAGGGGGTGTTCATCGGGGTCTTGAGTCCCCCGCCGACGAATCCGAAGACCCGGCCGCCGATCTCCACGCGCTGGCCGTCCAGGACGGTGGTGCCGGGTCCGGCGTACTCGGGCCAGAGGGTGGGGACGTCGACGTTGCCGTACGTGGCGTACGTCGGGTTCGGCATGGCCGCGAACATCTCGGCGTACTGCTTGCGGACCGCGCCGAGGATGGCGGCGTTGCGGTCCAGGCCCGCCCACAGCTCGCGGCCGAAGTCACGGGCCTCCTCGTAGCGGCGTGCGGTGCGCAGGGCCACGATGCGGTCCGCGTTCTCCACACCGAAGAGGTCGGGGAAGATGCCGCGCGAGTGGTCGGCGTAGTCGAGGAAGAGCACCAGGTCGCCGAGGCAGATCAGGGCGTCCGCGCCGTCGCCCGCGCGGGCCAGCGCCTCGGCGTTGCCGTGCACGTCGCTGACCACGTGAACGCGGGTCCGGCCGCTGCGGCCTGCCGCCGCCGGGGCTGCCGCCGGCCGCTCTTCTCCTGCACGCATGTGATCACCATAACCACGGCTCCGTGGCCTGAACAGGGCGTCGGACCTGCGGTTACTTCCGAGTCCCGAGGGCGGTGGTCTAGGGTTCCGGGAACGGCGGCCTCTGTATGTGATGCATAAGACATCTGTCCTGCTCCTCTATCCGGAAGCACTACCGGTGGGTAACGTCCGGGCAGTCCAGTCGTGCTCACCCCACTGAGCACCTGCCAATCGTGGACCGCTTCCGGTGCGTCACACAGAGCCGTGGCACCGGAGCCCGATGAGGAGCAGCAGTCTTGCGCGAGTTCAGCCTTCCGGCCCTGTACGAGGTCCCCACGGACGGCAACCTGACGGATCTCATCCGCCGCAACGCCGCTCAGCATCCCGCCACCGCGGTGATGAGCCGCAAGGTGGCCGGCGTGTGGACCGACGTGACCGCGACCCAGTTCCTGGCCGAGGTCAGAACCGCCGCCAAGGGCCTCATCGCCTCCGGCGTGCAGCCCGGCGACCGGGTCGCCCTGATGTCGCGCACCCGCTTCGAGTGGGTGCTCCTCGACTTCGCGATCTGGACCGCGGGCGCCGTGACCGTACCGGTGTACGAGACCAGTTCACCCGAGCAGATCCAGTGGATCCTGGGCGACTCCGGTGCCGCCGCGGTGATCGTCGAGAGTGACGCGCACGCCGCGTTGGTCGCCTCCGTCCGGGGAGGGCTGCCGGAGCTCAAGCAGGTGTGGCAGATCGACCGGGGCGCGGTCCAGGAGCTGAACGCGGGTGGCGCCGAGGTCTCCGAGGAGACCGTGGACCTGCGGACGACCGCGGCGAAGGCCGACGACCCGGCCACCATCGTCTACACCTCCGGGACCACCGGCCGCCCCAAGGGCTGCGTGCTCACCCACCGCAGCTTCTTCGCGGAGTGCGGCAACATCGTGGAGCGGCTCAAGCCCCTCTTCCGTACCGGTGAGTGCTCGGTGCTGCTCTTCCTCCCCACCGCGCACGTCTTCGGGCGGCTCGTGGAGGTGGCGGCCGTGATGGCGCCGATCAAGCTCGGCTGCGTACCGGACATCAAGAACCTCACCGACGAACTGGCCTCGTTCCGGCCGACGCTGATCCTCGGGGTGCCGCGCGTCTTCGAGAAGGTCTACAACGCGGCCCGCGCCAAGGCGCAGGGCGACGGCAAGGGCCGGATCTTCGACCGTGCGGCGTCGACGGCCATCGCCTACAGCCAGGCGCTGAGCACTCCGAAGGGCGTCTCCCTCGGCCTGAAGCTGCGCCACCGCCTCTTCGACAAGCTCGTCTACGGCAAGCTCCGCGCGGTCCTCGGCGGACGCGGCGAGTACGCGATCTCCGGCGGCGCCCCGCTCGGTGAGCGGCTCGGCCACTTCTACCGGGGCATCGGCTTCACCGTCCTGGAGGGTTACGGCCTCACCGAGAGCTGCGCCGCCACCGCCTTCAACCCGTGGGACCGGCCGAAGATCGGTACGGTCGGCCAGCCGCTGCCCGGTTCCGTGGTGCGGATCGCCGACGACGGCGAGGTCCTGCTGCACGGCGAGCACCTGTTCACGGGGTACTGGGGCAACGAGGCGGCGACCGCCGAGGCGCTGGCCGACGGCTGGTTCCACACCGGTGACATCGGCACCCTGGACGAGGACGGCTATCTCGCGATCACCGGCCGCAAGAAGGAGATCATCGTGACGGCGGGCGGCAAGAACGTCGCCCCCGCGGTGATCGAGGACCGCATTCGCGCCCACGCCCTGGTGGCCGAGTGCATGGTGGTGGGCGACGGGCGGCCGTTCGTCGGCGCGCTGGTCACGCTGGACGAGGAGTTCCTCGGCCGCTGGGCCGACGAGCACGGCAGGCCCGCCGGTTCCACGGCCCGCTCGCTGCGCGAGGACCCCGAACTGCTGGCGGAGATCCAGCGGGCGGTGGACGACGGGAACGCGGCGGTCTCCAAGGCGGAGTCGGTGCGCAAGTTCCGTGTCCTGGACGCCCAGCTCACCGAGGAGGCGGGGCACATCACGCCCTCGCTGAAGCTGAAGCGGAACGTGGTCGCCAAGGACTTCGCCCACGAGATCGAGTCGATCTACGGCGGCTGATCCCCGCCGCTCACGCCGCCGGGCCCGTACGCGACCTGATCG
>NZ_JBHWZJ010000149.1:0-16571 GCF_042728415.1 Streptomyces sp. NPDC060198
CGAGAGACCGCAAGGTCTCTCGGGCCTTCTGCGTCGTGGTGCCGAATCGCCCCGGCCGCGGCTCTGGCCCTCTTCGTGGTGTTCCGGGGGCCGGCGACCCCCGTGCGGCCCTCCGGTCGCGTTCCCCGTCCCCGGTCCGTCTGTCCTGGAGTCCGGCCCGCCCGGGGGTTCCGTCGCCCCCGGTGAAGCGCTTCGACTGATCCTGTCACAACCGTTGACGTTGTCGTGTTCACTCCATAATTTGTCGGCAAGCGCTTTCTTGAACGATTCAATCTACCGAGGCAGGGGTGCGGCCTGTCCGGGATGGGGTGTGTCATGACGTCTTGGCGAAGTGCCCGGGGACTGCGTGCGGCAGGCGTGTCCGTGGTGGCGCTGGGGCTTCTCGCCACCGGCTGCGGCGGCGACGGCGGAGCGGGGGCCGGTGGCAAGGTGGAGATCCGCTACTCCTGGTGGGGCGGTCAGGAGCGGGCCACCCTGATCAACGAGACGATCGCCCTGTTCGAGAAGAAGTACCCGGACATCGAGGTGAAGACCGACTTCCAGGACTACGAGAACTTCTGGAAGAAGTTCAACACGCAGGCCTCCGCCGGCAACGCCCCCGACGTCTTCCAGAACTCCGTGGCGTTCCTCCGCAAGTACGACGACAAGCGGGTACTGCTCGACCTCCATGCGCAGGTCGAGGCAGGGAACCTCAGTATGGAGCACTTCCGGGCCGGGCTGGAGAAGGCCGGTGAGGTCGACGGGAAGCTCGTCGGTGTCCCGGTCGGCGGCAACACCTTCGCCCTGATCTACAACCCCGCCGAGTACAAGAAGATAGGGGTCACCCCCGCCGAGGGATGGACCTGGGACGAGTACGAGGCGGCCACCGAGAAGATCAGCAAGGGCGGTCTGCCCGGGGACAGCGGCGGCGGCGGGATCATGTACCTCTACGACCTGGTCCTGCGTCAGCACGACAAGGCGTTCTTCACCGAGGACGCGAAGCTCGGCTTCACCGAGGCCGACCTCAAGGACTGGTGGAACAAGAACTACGCCCGTACGAAGGCCGGCGTCCTGACCGACCCGAAGAAGATCGAGCAGGCCAAGCCCACCTCGGGGCTGTCGAAGGACCTCTCCGCCGGCGAGTTCACCTGGGACAACTTCCTGGTCCGCTACACCTCCGAGACCAAGACCCCGCTCGCCATCGCGCCCGTGCCCACGACCGACGGCAAGCGCACAGGGCAGTACATCTCCTCGCTGATGCTCAGTGGCTCCGCCCGCACCAAGCACCCCGAGGAGGTGGCCACCTTCATCGACTTCATGGTCCACGACCCCGAGGTCGGCAAGATCATGGGCTACGACCGGGGCGTCCTCGCCACCGAGGAGCAGTTCGACGCCTACGAGCCCACCGGTGTCTCCGCGCAGATCGCCGCGTACGAGAAGCAGATCGCCGACGACGTCGAGCCGATCACCCCGCATCCGGCGGGCGCCGACATCGTCGAAGCCGCCTTCCTGCGCATCGGCGCCGACGTGTTCCTCGGCACGACCTCGGTGGACGACGGTACGAAGCAGTTCTTCTCCGAGGCGAAGACGGCGCTCGGCTCCTGAGGGGAACGGCGATGACCGACATCCGAACCGCCCCCGCGCCGGCCCTGCCCGACGGGGGCTCCACGCCCCGCAAGGCCGCCGCCCCCGCGCGGCGGCGGGCCCGCGGGGAGAACCTCGCCGGCTACCTGTTCATGTCCCCGTGGATCGTCGGCTTCCTGCTGCTGACCGCGGGCCCCATGCTCGCCTCGCTCTATCTGGCGTTCACCGACTACAACCTCTTCGACAGCCCCCGTTTCGTCGGGTTCGAGAACTTCACCGAGATGTTCTCGGACCCCCGCTGGCGCAAGTCGGTCGAGGTCACCACCTCCTACGTCCTGGTGGGCACCCCGCTGAAGCTGGCGGCGGCGCTCGCGGTCGCCCTGCTGCTCAGCAAGGAGCGGCGCGGCCAGGGCTTCTACCGGGCCGCGTTCTACGCGCCCTCGCTCGTCGGCGCGAGCGTCTCCGTCGCCATCGTGTGGCGCGCGCTCTTCTCCGACGACGCCGTCGTCGACCGTTCGCTCCAGGTCTTCGGCGTGCACCTCGGTGGCTGGATCGGCGACCCGGACATGGTGATCTACGCCCTGGTGGCGCTCACCGTATGGCAGTTCGGCGCCCCCATGGTCA
The DNA here is from genome assembly GCF_042728415.1 of Streptomyces sp. NPDC060198. Classification (NCBI taxonomy): domain Bacteria; kingdom Bacillati; phylum Actinomycetota; class Actinomycetes; order Kitasatosporales; family Streptomycetaceae; genus Streptomyces; species Streptomyces sp. NPDC060198. The sequence goes on from NZ_JBHWZJ010000149.1 coordinate 2,188, forward strand.
TCTTCCTGGCCGGTCTCCAGCAGGTGCCGCGCGAGCTGTACGAGGCGGCGCAGGTGGACGGCGCGAGCGCCTGGCGGCGGTTTCGTTCCATCACCCTGCCGATGATCTCCCCGGTGCTCTTCTTCAACCTGCTGCTGGAGACCATCCACTCCTTCCAGATCTTCGCCTCGGCGTACGTCGTCACCAACAGCAAGTGCGGTCCGGCCGACGCCGGGCTCGTCTACACCTGCTACCTGTACGAACAGGGCTGGACCAATCTCCGGATGGGCTACGCCTCCGCCATGGCCTGGATGCTGCTCGTCTCGGTCGGCCTGGTCACGGCCGTGCTGTTCTGGTCCCAGCGGCGCTGGGTCCACTACGAGGAGGACGTCCGATGAGCGCGCTCATCCACCCGGCGCGGCGCCGCTCGGCGCGCTCGGTGCTCTGGCACGTCGGCGCGCTGGCGGTCCTCGCGCTCGTGCTCTACCCGCTGTTCTGGGTGCTCGGCAGCTCGCTGAAACCCAACGAGGACATCGTCGGCGGACTCGAACTCTTCCCCACCCAGCCGGTGTTCGACCACTACCAAAAGCTGATGGACGGCATCGCCGACATCCCCGTGTCGACCTTCTTCGTCAACTCGCTCGTGCTGGCCTTCGGCTCGGTGGCCGGAGTGCTGTTCTCCTGCTCGCTCGCCGCCTACGCCTTCGCCCGCATCGACTTCCGGGGCCGCAACCTGCTCTTCTCGCTGATGATCGGCACCCTCCTGCTGCCGTACCACGTACTGATCATTCCGCAGTACGTGCTCTTCCAGAAGATGGAACTCATCAACACCTACGTGCCGTTGCTGCTGGGGAAGTACCTGGCGACCGACGGGTTCTTCGTCTTCCTGATGATGCAGTTCATGCGGAACCTGCCCCGCGAACTCGACGAGGCGGCCAGGCTCGACGGCTGCGGGCACCCCCGGATCTACTGGCACATCATGCTGCCGCTCTGCCGGCCCGCCCTCATCACCAGCTCGATCTTCACCTTCATCTGGTCCTGGAACGACTTCCTCGGCCCGCTCCTCTACCTCAACGAGCCGGACAAGTACCCCGTCTCCATGGGGCTGAAGATGTTCATCGACCAGGACAGTGCGGCTGACTACGGCGGAATGGTCGCCATGTCGGTCCTCGCCCTGCTGCCCGTACTCGCCTTCTTCCTCGCCTTCCAGCGGTACCTGGTCGAAGGCGCGGCCACCTCCGGGCTGAAGGGCTGACCGGGCCATGAGCGCACCCACCACGCGTGTCCGCGCCCACACCCGGCCCGCCGCCGTGCGCCGCCGCACCGAACGGCTCGCCCGCTTCGCGCTCTTCGCCGAATGCCTGCTCACCGGGGTCTGGATCACCCTGGCCGCACTGCCCCTGATCACCCTCGTGCCCGCCTTCGCGGCGGGCTGTGCCCACCTGCGGCGGCAGACCGAGGACCGGCGTGGCGGGCTCCGGGAATTCACCGGCGATCTGCGGGAGGCGGTACGCACCGGGCTGCTGGTCACCCCGCTGACGGGGGCGGCCCTCGCGCTGCTCGCCCTCGACTTGCGGATCGCCCGGTCGGGGCTGCTGCCCGGCGGCCGCCTCCTCGCGGCGGTCAGCGCCCTTTGCGCGCTCGCCGTGGCCGTCGCGCTGCTGCGCACGGCCGCCGCCTGGCGGCCCGGCGTGCGCTGGGCACCGATCGTGCGTACGGCGGTCCGCCGTACCGCCACCGACCCCGTCGGCTCCCTGCTCCTCGTCGGCGGGTTCGCCGCCGTCGCCCTCACCGCCTGGCAGCTGCCCCCGCTCGCCGTGCCCGCCCTGGGCGCACTCGCCGCCGCGGCGGTCGTCACCGACCGCCGCCACTGACCCTCCACCCACTCCCCGGGGGCGCGGTCCGCGCCCCCGGGGCGGTCCGCCCTGCCCGTTTCGCCGAAGCACACACGAACCGAGTCCCCGAGAACTGGAGTCGTGATGTCCCCGATCCCCCGTCGCACCATGCTCAAGGCCGCAGCCGTCGCCGGTGCCGCGTCCTCCCTGTCCTGGACGGCCCTCGGCACCGCGCCACGGGCCGAAGCGGCCACCGACGCCACCGCCGGGGACGGCGGGAAGCCGGTGGAGATCGGCTGGCTGGAGGAGGGCGGGCTCGGAGCCGCCCCCGGCACGACGTTCGGGGTGCCCTGGCCGAAAGGGCTGTACCCGGCCGACCAGAGGTTCGCGCTCACCACCGACGGGGGCAAGGGCGTCCCCGTACAGAGCTGGACCACCGCCACCTGGCCCGACGGCTCCCTCAAGTGGAGCGCCCACGCCGTCGGACCGGAGGCGGCCGGAGCCAAGAAGTTCGCCCTCACCGCCGGCGAACCCACCGCCCCCGGGGCCAGGGTCACCGTCAGCAGCTCCGGCGGGGTCATCACCGTCTCGACCGGCGTCGTCACCGCGAAGATCGGGAAGACCGGCTCCTCGCTCGTGAAGTCACTGGTGCGCGGCGGCACCGAGATCGCCAAGGACGGCCGGCTGGTCCTGATCCGCCAGGGCGAGATCGAGGACGACGACCAGGGCAGGGAGAGTCACGAGCGCTTCGAGAGCGCCGTCGCCTCGGCCGAGGTCGAACAGGCGGGCCCGCTGCGCGCCGTCGTCCGCGTCGACGGCAAGCACCGGCGCGGCTCGCGCTCCTGGATGCCGTTCTCCGTCCGGTTCTACTTCCACGCGGGCGCCGAGTCTTTCCGCATGGTCCACACCATCACCTTCGACGGCACGCAGGAACCCGGAAAGGCCAGTGGCGACTTCGTCCGGGGCCTCGGCGTCCGTTTCACCGTCCCGATGCGCGACGAGGCGTACGACCGCCACGTCCGGCTCGGCGGCGAGGGCACCGGCATGCTCCGCGAGGCCGTCAAGGGCATCACCGGACTGCGCCGCGACCCCGGAGCCGCCGTCCGCGCCGCCCAGTTCGAAGGGGTACGCCTCCCCGACCCCGCCACCTGGGACCAGCGGGTCACCAGCCGCCTCCATCTGATCCCCACCTGGGGCGACTACACCCTCGGCCAGCTCTCGGCGGACGGGTTCACCGTGCGCAAGCGCACCGCGAAGGGGCACGGCTGGATCGCGGCCGGCGGCGGACGCCGCGCCTCCGGCTTCGGTTACGTGGGCGGCGCGAGCGGCGGACTCGCCTTCGGGCTGCGGGACTTCTGGGAGAAGTTCCCCGCCCAGCTCGACATCAGGGGCGCCGACACGGACGAGGCGGAGGTGACCGTCTGGCTCTGGTCGCCCGAGGCCCAACCCATGGACCTGCGCTTCTACCACGACGGCCTCGGCATGGACACGTACACCGAGCAGCTGGACGGGCTGGAGATCACCTACGAGGACTACGAGCCCGGCTTCGGCACCCCGTACGGCATCGCCCGCACCAGCGAACTCCTCTTCTGGGTCCACGACTCCACCCCCGGCGCCGACACATCGGCCCGGCAGACCGCGGCCGTCCGCACCCTGCCGCAGCTGGTCGCCCCGCCCTCCCAGCTCATCGGCGCGGGCGTCTTCGGCGGGCTCTTCGCCGAGCCCGACCGCTCCACCCCGGCGAAGGCGAGGATCGAGGACCACCTCGACTTCCTCTTCTCGTACTACCGGGACCAGGTCGACATGCGGCGCTGGTACGGCTTCTGGGACTACGGCGACGTCATGCACACGTACGACCCCTCCCGGCACCAGTGGCGGTACGACGTCGGCGGCTACGCCTGGGACAACTCCGAACTCTCCACCGACCTCTGGCTCTGGTACGCCTATCTGCGCTCCGGCCGCGCCGACATCTTCCGCTTCGCCGAGACGATGACCCGCCACACCGGCGAGGTCGACGTCTACCACCTCGGCCAGTGGGCCGGGCTCGGCACCCGCCACGGCATCCAGCACTACGCGGACAGCGCCAAGCAGCAGCGCATCGCCAACACCACCTATCGGCGCTTCTACTACTTCCTCACCGCCGACGAGCGGGTCGGCGACCTGATGCGCGCCAACGTCGACTCCGACGAGACCTTCCTCGTGCTCGACCCGCAGCGCAAGGTCCGCACCGACGTGTACACCCCCGACCGGCACGCGCTCTCCATCGGCTTCGGCACCGACTGGAGCGGGCTCGTCTCCGCCTGGCTCACCGAGTGGGAGCGCGGCGGCCCGCAGGCGGCGAAGGCCAAGGACCGGGTCCTCGGCACCATGGAGACGATCGCCGCGCAGCCCAACGGCTTCGTCCAGGGCAGCGGACTCTACGACCTCGACACCGGCCGGTTCGCCATCGCCGCGCAGCCGGTCGTGAGCGTCTCCCACCTGTCGGGCGTCTTCGGGCTGGGCGAACTCTGCGCCGAACTCATCGCCCTGGTCGACATGCCGGCGTTCGAGGAGGCGTACCTCGACTACTGCCGGTACTTCAACGCCACCAAAGCGGAGCAGGCCGCCCGTTACGGCTCCGACTTCGGCAGCATCAGCCTCTTCCAGGGCCACTCCCGCATGGACGCCTACGCCGCCGTGCGGACCGGTGACGAGAAGTTCGCCGCCCGCGCCTGGGAGAGGTTCCTGCGGGGCGACGGATACAAGGAGTCCGCGCCCTGGAGGATCGAGGAGGTGAGCGGGCCCCTCGCCACCGTCGCGGGCACCGAGGCCGCCTGGGTCTCCACCAACGACACCGCCCTGTACGGGCTCGCCGCCATCGAGAACCTGGCCCTCGTCGGCGACCACCTGCCCGGCTGACCCACCGGCCCGCCCACCACCCCGGGGGAGGTCCTCACCGCATCCTGCCGAGGACCTCCCTCACCCGCCGGGCGTCCCGCAGCCGCTTCTCGTACGTCGCACCCACCGCGAGCAGCAGCGCCCCGGCCGCCGCCGGCACCAGCCATCTCGGCAGCGCCCCCACCACCTGCACCACGTACGGGGCGAGTTCGTGCAGGCCGAGCAGGGCCAGCACCGCGCCGCCGAGGAACAGCGGGGCCTGCAGACGCCTCCGGGCCCCGGCCAGCGTGACCGCGAGGGCCGCGAGCCCCAGCAACAGCGGACGCGTCCACCCCGGGTCTCCCCAGGCCGCCACCAGGCTCGGCACCAGCGTGACCGCGAGCCCCGCGCCGTACGCCGTCCAGGAGGAGGCCGCCGGGTCGCGGCGCCGCCGCAGCACCCCGACCACCAGGGCCGGCAACGTCACCGGCAGGGTGTACGCCTCCGGGGCGATCACCCCCGAGTCCGCCAGCCGCACCCAGGACGCCAGTACGAACAGCACCGGCGCGAGCACGCCCGCCGCCTTCCGGCGCTCCGGCCGCACCGCCGCACCGGCAGCCAGCACCCCCGACAGCCCCAGCACCAGGGCGAGCGACACGGGATCCGTGACCGCCAGGCCCACCGCCACCAGCGCGCCGAAGGCCCCGGTCAGCTCCACCGGCACCGCCACCGGACGGCGCCGGAGCACCCCGCCGAGCAGCACCGTGACCGCCGGACCCATCAGCAGCAGCGGTGCTCCGCGCGAGGCGGAGAGTCCCAGTGACCCGACCGCCGCGACGGTCAGCCCGATCCCGCCGAGGACGGCGGCCGAGGCGGCCACCGAGCGCGCCGGGCGGTCCGGCAACCTGATCGCCGTCGCAGCGAACAGCCCCGTCAGCGCCGCGACCACCGCGTACGTCGCCGCCTCGGAAGCCAGCGACAGCGCTGCCACGCTCACCGCTCCCGCCAGTGCGCAGCACAGCACGGCGGACCCGGCGGCGGACCGGGCCGATCCCCGGGAGAAGCGCACCAGCAGCTCCAGGGCACCGGCGACCAACAGGGTTTCCAGGACCGCTCCGGCCGCGTACGGGACGTCCGCGACCGCCGCCGTGACCAGCAGCGCCCCGCCCGTCAGCACCGGTACGGCCACCGGGGCCACGCCCCGCCACCAGGTCCCGAACGCCCGCGCACCGGCCGGACCCTCCGTGTCCCCGGGCCCGGCGAGCTCCACCGCCCACCGGTGGGCCGCCGCTCCCAGCCCGGCCACCACCGCCAGGACCACCGGCGCGGCCATCGTCCACGGCCAGCCGGCCGGCCCGCCGAGCGCGGCCCGCAGACCCTCCGGAGCGCCCTCCCACACCCGCGTACCCGCCGACAGCGGAGCGGCCAAGGCCACGGCCACCCAGGGCGCCGCCCAGAGCAGCGACCCCGCGACCACGACCGCCACCGACGCGGCCACCCCCCGTCCGGCCGCCGTGCGGACCGACAGGATCCGCACCACCGTCAGGAGCGCGATCCCCGCGAACAGATACGCCACCACGGCCCACTCCGGCGGCAGTGCCGCCCGCGCCATCCCGCCGGCGCCCGCCACCCCGGCGAGCCCGCCGACGAGTCCGCAGGCCGTCGCGAGCCCGGCCGGCACCCACCGTACGGCGAGCAGCGCGGCGGCCCCCGCGACCACCAGCAGTGCCCCCGGGGCGAGCGCCCCGGCCGGGCCACCGGCCGTCAACGACCGCACCAGAGCCAGCAGCAGCGCGCCCGAGCCGGTGGCCGCCAGGCAGACCAGGGCGGTGATCCGCACCCCGGTCCGCCCGGACCGGACCGCCCGGACCACGACCACGCCGTCCAGCACCGCCGTGATCAGCAGCGCCCAGCCGAAGGTGAGGGCCGGGGCGCCGGCGGCCGAGCAGGCGAGGAGCAGCGGCAGCTGACCCGCCACCACCGCCGCCGGAAGCGGCAGGACCGGCCGGCCGGGCGTCAGGCCGTAGCCCGCCCAGAGCCCGGCGAGGGCGGCCGAGGCCGCGGCGGCGAACGACGTGCCGTCGGTGCCGGGGAGAGCCACCGCGTGGAGGGCGTAGGCGTCGAGGAGGGTCAGGACGAGTCCGAAGGCGCCCAGCGCCTCGGCCGTGGCCCGCAGTCCGCGCCGCCGCAGCACGAGAGGGACGACGAGGGCGGCCGCCGTCACGGTGGCCAGCACCGCCGAACGGCCGCCGATGCCCATCGAGCCCCAGCTGAACAGCGTGAAGGCGATGGCGGCGACCGCGAGCAGCAGACCGCCGAGGGCGAGGAGGACGTTCTGCGCGCCGTGTCCGGACGGCGTCCGGAGCGGGACGTGCGGGCCGAACGCCGGCGGCGGGGGAGCGAAGGCGGTGTCCGCGCGGGCGAAACCGGCGCGGGCCTGGGCGCGCAGGGCCTCCACCAGCCAGGCACGGCGGTGGAGCAACTGTGCCCGGCGGGCGTCCAGACGGGCCAGTTCGGAGTCGAGGAGCGCCAATTCCTCGGCGGGCGGCGGGACGTGTTCCATGTCCGGAGTGTCGGGTCCGGGCGCGGGCGCGTACATGTGTTCAGGTACTCACTTCTCGGAGTGAGTACCTGGGGCGACCGGCCCCGGAGCGAGGAGACTGGCTTCATGAACCCGAACCACTACCGGTTCACGAGCCGGTGGGACCTCTCGGCGCCACCCGCCGCCGTCCTCGCGGTGCTGGAGCGGGGCGAGGAGTACCCCCTCTGGTGGCCCCAGGTCCGCGAGGTGGTCCAGGTGGACGCGACCACGGGACGGGCGCGCTTCCGCTCCGTCCTGCCGTACGACCTGGTCGTCACCCTGGACCGGGCGCGCCGCGATCCGGAGGCCGGGGTCCTCGAAGTGTCCATGACCGGTGATCTGGAGGGCTGGGCCCGCTGGACCGTCACCGGAAGGGGTGACGGCAGCCACGTGCGCTACGAGCAGGAAGTCGAGGTCCGCAAGCGGCTGATGCGGCTGCTGGCGCCGGTGGCCCGGCCGGTCTTCCGGGCGAACCACGCCCTGATGATGCGCGCGGCGCGGCGCGGGCTCACCGCCCGGCTCGGCGCGGTTTGAACGAAGCCGCCCCGGACCTGTATTGTTCAACCCGTTCCCGGGCGATTAGCTCAGTGGGAGAGCGCTTCGTTCACACCGAAGAGGTCACTGGTTCGAAACCAGTATCGCCCACCGGGGAGAGCCGGTCCGTCAGCACCAATGACGGACCGGCTTTCGCGCGTCCAGGACCACATCGTGGGGCGCAGGCCGTACCGCGTGCCGCGCCGTACCGTTCACGCGGCGGCGGCCACCTCCGGGCGCGGACGCAGCGGCCACGCGGGATCGACCGGCTCGGGGGTGCCGCTCCGGGCGAACCAGGCCTCCAGCCCACGGGCCTGCGCCGCGTGCCAGGCCACCTGGAGCGTGTGCAGCTCCGACGGGGTCAGCCGCTCCAGCCGCGCGGTGAACCGCCTGCCCACGGCGCGTACCAGCTCCATCGAGGCGGCGGCGTCCGCCGCCGCGTCGTGGGCCCCGTCCAGTACCACCCCGTACAGCTCGCAGAGGTCGGTCAAGGTGCGGCGGCCCTTGCGGTAGCGGTCCAGGTGCTTGTCGAGCACCCGGGGATCGATCACGCACAGGGGTACGTGCTCCAGGTAGCCCGCGAGCGAGGACGCCCGGTGCCGCTTCAACTCGCGGTCCAGGAGGGTCAGGTCGAAGGGCGCGTTCATGACGACCAGCGGGCGGCCGGTCGCGCACTGCTCCGCGAGCGACCGTGCTATCTCCTCCACCACCGGAGCGGGCCACCGGCCGTTGCGCTGGAGGTGGTCGTCGGTGAGACCGTGGATTCCCGTCGCCTCCGGCGGCACCGGAATCCCCGGATTGATCAGCCAGCGGGTCACCCGGGCCCGCCCGCCGGCGGTGTCCTGGACGACCAGGGCGGCCGAGACGATCCGGTCCTCCTCGACGTCGACCCCCGTCGTCTCCGTGTCGAATGCGGCCAGCGGCCCCTCGAACCAGTGCATCATCCCCGAACTCCTCGCACCCGCACGGCAGATGGCGTGATTCCCCTGCCCGATATCGGTGATACCCGCGCTGTTTGCCTGATACGCCGTTTGCGGGCCGTCTCCTTCGGTGACAACACTTCTGACGGGCGCGGGAGTTGACCGGACAGCAACCACGTGCCCGTCGAGCCACGTCAACGACCGGAGAACCGCACAGCTCGGAAGGCATACGGAGCCATGGCGCTCGCGCAGCCCGACCCGGGGAGCACCGCACGTGCCACGGACCGCGGAAAAGGTCTGCCGGCCGGACGGACCGCGCCCCTGCGGGGCACCCTCGCCACCACCGCCTGCATGGAGACCCTCCAGGTGGGGTATCTCCACGCCGTGGCGGCCGCGGCCGGCTGCTCCCTCTCCCAGCCGTTTCCCGACAACGGCGTCGACTGGCACCTCAGCCACGGCGCACCGGCCCACACGGTCGACGACGAAGTGACCGTCAAGGTGCAGCTCAAGTGCACCTATCAGCTCCCGCCGCACCCCCGGGGCGGGACGTTCCCCTTCACCCTCGACAACGCCCACCTCGTGAAACTCGCCCGGACACCCGTGTCCGTGCACCGGATCCTGGTCGTGATGATCGTGCCGCGCGCCCAGGACGACTGGCTGCGTGCCGGACACGACCGGCTCGACCTGCGGCACTGCTGCTACTGGATCAACCTGGCCGGCCACCCGGTGACCGGCCGGCTCAGGACAACCGTGCGCATCCCGACCTCCCGGATCTTCGACGACCGGGCGCTCTGCGAGATCATGGCCCGGGTCGGGGCGGGAGGGAGACCCTGATGCACCGGTCGATGGACGAACCCGTCGGCGGGGGAGCGGAGCCGGACACCCGCGCCCATCCGGCCGAGGTCCCGGAGCCGGACCCGCGAGCGGCACGGGAGACGCGGGCAGCCCCGGACCGGGGCACGTCCGACGCCCTGCCGGATCCCGCGGCCGTGGACCCCGCCGTCCTCGGCGCGCTCCTCGCCCGCCACGGGTGGTGCCTGCGCGGCGGGGCCGCCGGGCGCTACACCCGGTGGACCCCGCCCGGACCGGCCGGCGGGCCCGCCAGCCTGCTGGTGCCCGCCTCCGCGGCCTTCTCCGACACCGAGGACCTGCTCGCGGAGGCGCTCGCGGCCCTCGCCCGCAGCGCGGAACCCTCCGCCCGGGACGTCCTCGTCGCCCTCGCCGTACCCAGCGACGAGGTCCGCTGGTGGCGTGAGGTCCCCGAGGAGACCGTGGCCGCTGCCGGGGCCGCCGGTGCGGCGGGCTGGGGCGAGGCGGAGGCGCTGCGCTCGGCCGCCCTGCGCATCCTGCTGGCCGGCTCCCTCGCCGTACGCGGCCCGGCGGGCCACCATGGCGCCCGTCACCGCAGACGGGCCCGGGCCGCGCTGGACGACGTGCTGATCGGCCCGGCCCCGGGAGGGCGTCGGCTCACCGCCTTCCTTCCGGTCGCCTCCGGCCGCGCCGTCGCCGGCCGGCTCTACCGGGCGCTGCACGCCGCCCGCGAGGCCGTCGACTACCAGCGTGCCACCGGCGGCATGGAGGCCTTCGACGCCGCGGTCCCCGCCGGTGTCAGCCGCGAGCTGACCGACGCCCTGGTCGCGCTGGTCCGGGGCTCGGAGGGCGCCAGGATCACCGTCGACTGGGCGCCCTCGTGCGGTGCGCCCGGCAACTGCCCGGACCGCCCCGAACCCGTCGACTTCTCCCCGGGCGATCTCCCCGCGCTCCGGCTGGCAGGCACCCGCTACCGCCGCGAGGAGCCGTCCGTCCCGGTCCGGATCACCGGGGCCGTCGTCCGGATGCGCCGTCCGGGGCCGCGCGGCCCCGGAAGCGTACGGCTGCGCGTCCTCGCGGGCGCCGAGGTCGCGCACGTACGGGTCGAGCTGGACGAGGAGGCGTACCGCATCGCGGGCCACGCCCACCTCGTCGGACTGCCGCTCCGGGTGGAGGGCCTGCTGGAGAGCCGGGGCGGTTTCCGGCGGCTCACCGGCGCCACCCAGGTCGCTCCCGTCCAGGTCGACGAGGCGGAGCGGGACCGGCTGATGAAGGCGCTCCAGGAGAACCTGGACTGGTTCGAGGAGGCGTGCGCGGGCGACGAGGAGTAGCTCCCGGACGGGCCGGCGCTCGGGACCGCGGGGCCGTCGCCGGTCACCCGTGAAGAACGCAATGTGAATTAGGCTGCCCGGCTCGGTACGATCCTTGGTGCACGCGCAAGCAATGCGGTGCGCCCCCTGAGTCAGGAGAGACCGGTGTCAGACGTCCGTGTGATCATCCATCGCGATTCCGAGCGGGAAGAGCACGTGGTGACGACGGGCACGACGGCCGCCGAGCTCTTCCCCGGTCAGCGCTCGGTCGTGGCCGCCCGCGTCGACGGCGAGCTGCGCGACCTCGCGCACGTCCTCACGGACGGTGCGACCGTCGAGCCCGTGGAGATCTCCTCCGAGGACGGCCTCAACATCCTGCGCCACTCCACCGCGCACGTGATGGCCCAGGCCGTCCAGGAGCTCTTCCCCGAGGCCAAGCTCGGCATCGGCCCGCCGGTCAAGGACGGCTTCTACTACGACTTCGACGTCGAGAAGCCGTTCACGCCCGAGGATCTCAAGGCCATCGAGAAGAAGATGCAGGAGATCCAGAAGCGTGGCCAGCGCTTCTCCCGCCGTGTCGTCACCGACGAGGCGGCCCGCGAGGAGCTGGCCGCCGAGCCGTACAAGCTGGAGCTCATCGGCATCAAGGGCTCGGCCTCGTCCGACGACGGTGCGGACGTCGAGGTGGGCGGCGGCGAGCTGACCATCTACGACAACCTGGACGCCAAGACCGGCGACCTGTGCTGGAAGGACCTCTGCCGCGGTCCGCACCTGCCGACCACCCGGTTCATCCCGGCGTTCAAGCTGATGCGCAACGCCGCCGCCTACTGGCGCGGCAGCGAGAAGAACCCGATGCTCCAGCGCATCTACGGCACCGCGTGGCCCACCAAGGAAGAGCTCAAGGCGCACCTGGAGTTCCTGGAGGAGGCCGCCAAGCGCGACCACCGCAAGCTCGGCAACGAGCTGGACCTCTTCTCCTTCCCCGACGAGATCGGCCCCGGCCTGGCCGTCTTCCACCCCAAGGGCGGCATCATCCGCCGGGCCATGGAGGACTACTCGCGGCGCCGCCACGAGGAAGAGGGCTACGAGTTCGTCTACAGCCCGCACGCCACCAAGGGCAAGCTCTTCGAGAAGTCCGGCCACCTGGACTGGTACGCCGACGGCATGTACCCCCCCATGCAGCTCGACGACGGGGTGGACTACTACCTCAAGCCGATGAACTGCCCGATGCACAACCTGATCTTCGACGCACGCGGCCGTTCCTACCGTGAACTCCCGCTGCGCCTCTTCGAGTTCGGCACGGTCTACCGGTACGAGAAGTCCGGTGTGGTGCACGGCCTGACCCGCTCGCGCGGATTCACGCAGGACGACGCGCACATCTACTGCACCAAGGAGCAGATGGCGGAGGAGCTGGACCGCACGCTCACCTTCGTGCTGAACCTGCTCCGCGACTACGGCCTGAACGACTTCTACCTGGAGCTCTCCACCAAGGACCCGGAGAAGTTCGTCGGCTCCGACGAGATCTGGGAAGAGGCCACCGAGACGCTGCGCCAGGTCGCCGAAAAGCAGGGCCTCCCGCTCGTCCCGGACCCGGGCGGCGCCGCCTTCTACGGCCCGAAGATCTCCGTGCAGTGCAAGGACGCCATCGGCCGCACCTGGCAGATGTCGACCGTGCAGCTCGACTTCAACCTGCCGGAGCGCTTCGAGCTGGAGTACACCGGCCCGGAGGGCACCAAGCAGCGCCCGGTCATGATCCACCGCGCTCTGTTCGGTTCCATCGAGCGCTTCTTCGCGGTGCTCCTGGAGCACTACGCGGGCGCCTTCCCGGTCTGGCTCGCGCCCGTCCAGGCGGTCGGCATCCCGATCGGCGACGCCCACATCCCGTACCTCCAGGAGTTCGCCGCCACGGCGCGCAAGCAGGGGCTGCGGGTCGACGTGGACGCCTCCTCGGACCGGATGCAGAAGAAGATCCGCAACCAGCAGAAGGCCAAGGTCCCCTTCATGATCATCGCGGGCGACGAGGACATGGCCAACGGCGCCGTCTCCTTCCGCTACCGCGACGGTTCGCAGGAGAACGGCATCCCGGTCGACGAGGCCATCGCCAAGATCGCCAAGGCCGTCGAGGACCGCGTCCAGGTCTGATTCCGGCACGGCACGAGTACGGCCCCCGGCGCGGCGTCAGCCCACCGGGGGCCGTTCCTCGTCCTCCCGCCGGAACACCTGGAGCAGCCACGAGGAGAAGGAGCCCGTCACCGCACCGAGCAGTGCCAGCCCGCAGACCATCAGCCCCGTCGCGACGATCCTGCCCTCCGGGGTGACCGGCACCGCGTCCCCGTACCCCACCGTCGTCAGGGTCGCGCACGCCCACCAGGCCGCGTCGCCGAAGGTACGGATGTCGGCGCCCGGCGCGGTGTGCTCCACGTGGTAGACGGTGAGCGCGGCGGAGACGCCGAGCAGCACGGCGGAGAGACCGGCGTACGACATCACCCGGGCGTAGAGGCTCAGCCGCGGCGCGGCCCGGCGCTGCTGGACCGCCGAGTACACCTTCACCACGCGCAACGGACGCAGCAGCGGCATCACCAGCACCAGGGTGTCCAGCCAGTGCGTCCGCACGAAGCGGTGGCCCAGACCGCTGAGCCGCAGGCGCACGGCGTAGTCCACGACGAAGAGCGCCCACGTCCCGTACACCAGGCCCAGCCCCACGTCCGGCCACGGGGCCCGGTCCCGGCCGGCCAGCACGTGGATCGCGTACCCCGCCAGGAACACCAGCGAGGCCACCGCGAGGGGCACCTCGGCCCGCTCCTCCCACCGGGCGAGACGGGGAGGTGGAGCGGCGGGCGAGCGGTGTTCCGGGGATGCGGGGCGGTCGCTCGGCGGGTCGGGGCGGTCGCTCATGACCGCAAGCATCCCGCCGCCGCGAGGGGCCGGGCCCCGGCGACACGCGCGCCAGGGGTGACGCCATATGCTGAACGGTATGACGAGTGAGCCCGAGCAGCAGATCGGAGTGGGGACGCCCGACGCGTTCCAGCGCCTGTGGACCCCCCACCGGATGGCCTACATCCAGGGTGAGAACAAGCCGAGCGGTCCCGGCGCCGACGACGGCTGTCCGTTCTGTACCATCCCGTCCAAATCGGACGTGGACGGGCTCGTCGTCGCACGCGGCACACACGTCTACGCCGTGCTCAACCTCTACCCGTACACCGGTGGCCACCTCATGGTCGTGCCTTACCGGCACGTCGCCGACTACACCGAGCTGGACGGCCCGGAGACGCTCGAACTCGCCGACTTCACCAAGAAGGCCATGGCCGCGCTCCGGATGGCTTCCGGAGCGCACGGCTTCAACATCGGCATGAACCAGGGAGCCGTCGCCGGCGCCGGCATCGCCGCGCACCTGCACCAGCACCTCGTCCCGCGCTGGGGCGGCGACACCAACTTCATGCCCGTGGTGGGCCACACCAAGGTGCTTCCGCAACTCCTCGGCGACACTCGCGCGATGCTGGCCGACGCCTGGCCGGCCGCCTGACGCACCCGGTACGGCGAAGGGGGCACCCGCAGCGGG
>NZ_JBHWZJ010000150.1:0-16569 GCF_042728415.1 Streptomyces sp. NPDC060198
CCGCTCCGCAGTTTTCGCGCTTAGGGGCATGGGCCCCGACACCCTTGGGGTGGTGGGGGCCCTTCCCCGTACGCGTGCGGGTCAGTCGGAGATCTTCTTGGCGGCGGAGAACGCGGCGAAGCCGGCGATCCCGAAGAAGAGGATGCTGATGAAGTCGGTGTCGGCCTTCCAGATCTCCTGGAGCACGCCCAGGTGCTGGAAGAACATCTCCGAGACGGAGACCGGGAGCTGCTTCGAGGCCATGATCGCGTCGGCGAGCAGCTGGCCGAAGTAGACCGAGCCCAGCGCGAACACCACGGAGGCGAACGGCAGTACGGGGTTGCGGCCGCCGGTCTTGCCCGCGACCCAGCCGACGAGGAGACCGACGACGACCGCCGCGTAGACGAACTCGCGCTCGGTGGCGCCGGTGATGCCGCCGTAGATCGCGCCGACGGCGAGGGCGGTGCCGAAGGACGCGAGCAGGCCGAGGGCCAGGTTGTTGCGGACCGGACCGGTGATCGGTGCGAACGGAACGCCGGGGAACTGACCCGGCTGACCCGGCTGGCCGGGCTGCTGCGGGGCGAAGGGGTTGCCGGTGGGCGGTGCCAGGGGGGCGGGCGCGCCGACGGGCGGTGCCAGGGGGACGGGCGCGCCGACGGGCGGTGCCAGGGGGACGGGCGCCCCGACGGGCGGTGCCGCCGGAGCCGGCGCCTTGGGCTGCTCGGCCGCGTACGGGTTGCCCTCGACGGGCTGCCCGCCGAAGGGCGGCTGGGGCTGACTGGGCGGCGGCACGGGCTGGCTCATGGTGAAGATCCCCCCTGGGACGGACGCGCGCACGACTGTGCGGCAGATACGCAACTCTGTGCGAAGGTGACGCCGCAGGCTAGCAGCCACCTACGACATCGCTCACCGCAATACCGGCCCGCCCCGCGTCCGCCCCGCGCCCGTCCCCGCCCGCGGGGCGAGTCCCGGCCTTCACAGCCGGTGCGCGGCCCCCGCCGGAGTGGCCCCCCGGGTGTCGAGCAGCAGCTGTGCCTTCACCGCGAGGCCCTGGAGGTCGTACGTCCGGTGGTGCTGGAGGAGCAGCGTCAGGTCGGCGGCGGCCGCCGCCTCGTACAGCGAGTCGGCGCGGGGGACGGGGGCGTCGCGGATCCGCCAGTCCAGGACGTGCGGGTCGTGGTAGCCGATCTGGGCACCGAGGTCCATCAGCCGGCTCGCGATCTCGCGGGCCGGGGCCGCCTCCTGGTCGGCGCTGTCCGGCTTGTAGGTGACGCCGAGGAGGAGGATGCGGGCGCCGCGCACGGACTTTCCGTGCTCGTTCAGCAGGGTGGCGCTGCGCCGGATCACGTAGCTCGGCATGCGGTCGTTGATCTCCTGCGCCATGGACACCAGCCGCAGCGGCGGGCCGGGGGCGTGGCCGGGGCGGGGGACGCCGCCGGGGTCCAGGGGGACGCCGTGGCCGCCGACCCCGGGGCCGGGGCGGAACGGCTGGAAACCGAAGGGCTTGGTCTCCGCGCACCGGATGACGTCCCAGAGGTCGACGCCCAGCTCGTGGCAGAGGACCGCCATCTCGTTGACGAGGGCGATGTTCACGTGCCGGAAGTTGGTCTCCAGCACCTTCGTCATCTCGGCCTCGCGCGGGCCCCTGGCGCGTACGACCTTGTCCGTGAGCCGGCCGTAGAACGCGGCGGCGGACTCGGTGCAGGCGGGGGTGAGGCCGCCGATGACCTGCGGGGTGTTGGCGTAGGTGTGGGTGCGGTTGCCGGGGTCCAGGCGGCCGGGGGAGCAGGCCAGGTGGAAGTCCCGGCCTGCGCGCAGCCCGGAGCCCTCTTCGAGCAGCCCGCGCAGGAAGTTCTCGGTGGTGCCGGGGGGTACGGCCGACTCCAGCAGCACCGTGGTGTGCGGGCGCAGCCGGGCGGCCAGGGCGCGGGCGGCGTCGCCGAGGGCGGTCAGGTCGACGGTGCGATCGGCCCCGAGGGGGGTGGGGGAGCAGATCACCGCGGTGCGCACCCGGCCGAGTTCGGTGGCGTTGGTGGTGGGGCGGAAGCCCCGGGAGAGCATCCTGCGGACCTCGGAGGCGGTGAGCGATCCCTCGACCGGGGTGCGCCCCGCGCTGAGATCCGCGTACGGGCGGGGGTCGGTGTCGTAGCCGATGGTGTCGATACCGGCGGCGACCGCTGCCTGGGCGAGTGGCAGGCCGAGGTGGCCGAGGCCGATGACCGCGAGGTCTGCGGGCATTCGAGGGCCGTCCTTCTCCTAGAGCCATGGAGGACCGAAGCGCAACCGCTGAGGGCCGTGCGAGGTCAGACTAGGCGTAAATATGACCTGCATGTCGCATTTATGTCGTATTCGATGATTGCTGTCATGCGTGGCCGCGCACCGCCGGTACCCGTTCGTCAGGCCGCCGATGGGCGGCGTTGTCCACAGGCGGTGGCTGAAGTCGCCCGTCGCGGACAGAATCGGGAGGTGGGAACGTCCGGCCCGGCCGGATGTCACCGGACACATCGCCCGGTGCCCGCCCACCCCGATCCACCGGGAGGCAGAGTTGAGGACATCGACACTGGGACCCGCCGAGCGCGCCGAGGCGCTCGCCGCGATGGCCGAACGCGAACTGGACGTACTGGTCGTCGGGGCGGGCGTGGTCGGCGCCGGGACGGCGCTGGACGCCGCCACCAGAGGACTCGCCACCGGACTCGTCGAGGCACGCGACTGGGCCTCCGGCACCTCCAGCCGGTCCAGCAAACTCATCCACGGCGGCCTGCGCTATCTGGAGATGCTCGACTTCGCCCTGGTCCGCGAGGCGCTCAAGGAACGCGGACTGCTGCTGGAACGCCTCGCCCCCCACCTGGTGAAGCCGGTGCCGTTCCTCTATCCGCTCCAGCACAAGGGCTGGGAGCGGCTGTACGCGGGCTCCGGCGTCGCCCTCTACGACGCGATGTCCCTCTCCTCCGGACACGGCCGGGGGCTCCCCGCCCACCGCCACCTCTCCCGCCGCCGCGCCCTGCGCGTGGCACCCGCGCTCCGCAAGGACGCCCTGGTCGGAGCCCTGCAGTACTACGACGCCCAGATGGACGACGCCCGCTACACCGCCACCCTGGTGCGTACCGCCGTCAGCTACGGCGCGCACGCGGCGAACCGTGCGCGGGTGTCCGGATTCCTCCGGGAGGGCGAACGCGTCGTCGGCGCCCTGGTGGAGGACGTCGAGACCGGCGGCCGGTACGAGGTCAGGGCCAAGCAGGTGGTGAACGCGACCGGTGTGTGGACCGACGACACCCAGGCGCTGATCGCCGAACGCGGACAGTTCCACGTCCGCGCCTCCAAGGGCATCCACCTCGTGGTGCCGAAGGACCGCATCCACTCCTCGACCGGGCTGATCCTGCGCACCGAGAAGTCCGTCCTCTTCGTCATCCCCTGGGGCCGCCACTGGATCGTCGGCACCACCGACACCGACTGGAGCCTCGACAAGGCCCACCCGGCCGCCTCCAGCGCCGACATCGACTACCTCCTCGAACACGTCAACACCGTGCTCGCCACCCCGCTGACCAGGGACGACGTCGAAGGCGTCTACGCCGGGCTGCGCCCCCTGCTGGCCGGCGAGTCCGACGCGACCAGCAAACTCTCCCGCGAGCACACCGTGGCGCACCCGGTGCCCGGCCTGGTCGTGGTCGCGGGCGGCAAGTACACGACGTACCGGGTGATGGCGAAGGACGCCGTGGACGAGGCCGTGCACGGGCTCGACCAGCGGGTCGCCGAGTGCGTCACGGAGGACGTACCGCTGCTCGGCGCCGAGGGGTACCGCGCCCTGTGGAACGCCCGCGCCCGGATCGCCGCCTCCACCGGGCTGCACGTCGTCCGGGTCGAGCACCTGCTCAACCGGTACGGCTCGCTGGCCGAGGAACTCCTCGCGCTGATCGCGGAGAACCCCGCACTGGGCGAGCCGCTGCCCGCCGCCGACGACTACCTCGCGGCCGAGATCGTCTACGCCGCCTCGCACGAGGGCGCCCGCCACCTGGACGACGTCCTCACCCGGCGGACCCGTATCTCCATCGAGACCTTCGACCGGGGTACCCTCAGCGCCCGCGTCTGCGCGGAGCTGATGGCCCCGGTGCTGGGCTGGGACGCGGACAGGGTCGACCGCGAGGTCGAGCACTACGAGAAGCGGGTCGAGGCCGAACGGGAGTCGCAGCGCCAGCCCGACGACCTGACGGCCGACGCGGCGCGGCTCGGAGCACCGGACATCGTGCCGATCTGACGGGGCGTCGCGCGACGGGACCGGAGGCGGTACGTGCCCGCGCGCACGGCCCGCCGAGGCATGGCCGGGCGCCGAGGGGGAACCCGTCGGCAGGGGCGCCGCCGGACCGGGGGCGCCCGGACGGGGCTGCGGCGGGGCGGCTGAAGGCTCCGGCGCCGCCGGTACCGGAGCCCGGGGAGCCGTGCGCCGGAGCCCTTCCCCGGCCCCGTCGGGGCCGACCCCGGACCCGGCACCAGAACCGGTCCCGGGGTGAGGGACAATGGACGCTCTGCCAGGGCGGGTTGATCGCAGAGGGGACGCATGTCGGAGGCGGAGCAGGCAAACGGGCCCCAACGGGACACCGAGGGACGTCTTCTCGCGGGACGGTACCGGCTCGGGAAGGTGCTCGGGCGAGGCGGTATGGGTACCGTCTGGCGCGCCGACGACGAGACGCTGGGCCGTACGGTGGCGGTGAAGGAACTCCGGTTCCCGACGGCCATCGACGAGGACGAGAAGCGACGGCTGATCACACGCACCCTGCGCGAGGCGAAGGCGATCGCGCGCATCCGCGACACCAGCGCGGTCACCGTGTTCGACGTGGTGGACGAGGACGACCGGCCGTGGATCGTCATGGAGCTCATCGAGGGCAAGTCCCTCGCCGAAGTCATCCGTGAGGACGGCACCCTGACGCCCCGCCGGGCGGCCGAGGTCGGCCTGGCCATTCTCGACGTGCTGCGCGCCGCGCACCGCGAGGGCATCCTGCACCGGGACGTGAAGCCGTCCAACGTGCTGATATCCCAGGAAGGCCGGGTGGTCCTCACCGACTTCGGCATCGCCCAGGTCGAGGGCGACCCCTCGGTGACCTCCACGGGCATGCTGGTCGGCGCACCCTCGTACATCTCGCCGGAGCGCGCCCGCGGCCACAAGCCCGGCCCCCCCGCCGACCTCTGGTCGCTCGGCGGTCTGCTCTACGCGAGCGTGGAAGGCAGCCCGCCGTACGACAAGGGCTCGGCCATCGCCACGCTGACGGCCGTGATGACCGAACCGCTCGACCCGCCGAAGAACGCGGGTCCGCTGAAGGACGTCATCTACGGCCTCCTCACCCGCGACCCCGAGCAGCGGCTCGACGACGCCGGTGCGCGGGCCCTGCTCACCGCGGTCGTCAGCGCACCGGAGCAGCCGGCCGCCCCGCCCGCCGACGCCACCCAGGTCATGGCCGTACCCACCGGGGTGGGCCCGTCCCCCGCGGACAGGACCAAGCCCTCGGGCGACGCGCCGGCGTCCTCGCGTACCGGCGAGGGAACCCGGGACCGGCTGCGCGGTGCTCTGCGCGCCGCGCGGAACTCGAAGGCCGCCGCAGCCGCAGAGGGAACCGCCGGGGCTGCGGCGGCTGCCGGGGCTTCGAGCGCCTCCGCCACCACCGCCGGCACCCCCGCCGAGCCCGCCGCCGCCCCCACCACCGGCTCCCGGCCCGGCGCGACCCCGGCCACGCAGGCCACCCCGGGGGCCGCCACGGCCTCGGCGTCCGGCGGACTGCCGCCGCGCGGTCCCGGCGCGTCCACCCGCGCCTCGCTCACCGACGTGGTGCCGCGCCGGACCCTGGCGATCATCGCCGGGATCGTGGTGCTCGCCGTCGTCGGCACCGTGCTCGCGCTCAGCCTCGGCGGGGACGACACGGGCGGCGAGGGCACCGGCGGGCAGTCGAGCGCGGCCGGGACCACCACCGGCGGGGCCGACGCCTCCGGGAAGGGCAAGGACACCGGCAAGGACGGCACCCAGGGACAGGGGAACTCCGACGGCTCCGCGAGCCCGTCCACGGCCGGCACCCCGTCGGGGTCCGCCGCCTCACCCGGTGACACCGGGAGCGGCGAGGACGACGGCGCCAAGGGTGACGACGGCGGCAAGGACGACAAGGGCGGCGACGCGCTGCCGCAGGGGTACAGGACCGTCACCGACAGCCGCTTCCACTTCACCATGGCGATGCCCAAGTCCTACGGGCGCACCGCCATCGCCGGCTCCAACTCGGGCGGCATCTACAACGCGTCGAAGGGTTCCTTCCCGCGCGTCCAGGTCGACTACAACAGCTCTCCCGGCAAGGACGCCGCCGCCGCGTGGACCGCGGCCGTCGCGGGGGTGAGCGCCGCCAGCAACGACTACAAGCACATCGGCATCAAGAAGGTCGACTACAACGGCTACCCGACCGTCGCGGACTGGGAGTTCGAGCGCACGCAGAACGGCGAGCGGGTCCACGTCCTCAACCGCGGCTTCCGGGCCGACTCCACGCACGGCTACTCGATCATGGTGAGCTGCCCGGCCGGGGAGTGGAACGAGGACGAGTGCCGCACCCTGCGCGAGACGGCGTTCGCCACGTTCGCGCCCAAGGACTGACGCCCGCCGGTGACCGCCCCCGGCGGGCGGTCACCGCACCGGCCGGCGACGGCCGCACCCGGCCCGTACCGCCCGGGTTGCGCGACCCGGACACGCCGTCGCGTCCGGCCACGTATCGTAAGAGGCTGAGAACCGTAGGCAGCCGTGACGGCGTGTCATATGTACGCACATGACCGTGATGTGACGGGTCGCCCGGATCTCGTGACCGGGGGACCGTGCGCTCTGGGGAGGCGTCGTGGACGACTATGCGGGTCGGGTGCTCGCCGACCGCTACCGCCTTCCGCTGCCGCCGAACGACGCCTACGAACTTCTCGAAACCCGGGCCTTCGACACCTACAGCGGCCAGGAGGTCCTGGTCCGGCAGGTGCCGCTCCCCGAGGTCGTCGACGCCGAGGTGCTCGACGGCGACGGCCGGCCGTCACCCGTGCGCCGGGCCACCGGCCGGGCGGTACGCCGTTCCTCGGACCCGGCCGTGCGCCGGGCGATAGAGGCCGCGCAGGCCGCCGCGCAGGTCCCGGACCACCCGCGACTGGACCAGGTCTTCGACGTGTTCGCCGAGGCGGGTTCGCTCTGGATCGTGAGCGAGCTGGTCCCCGCGCGCCCCCTCGCCGCGCTGCTGGCCGAACGCCCCCTCAGCCCCTACCGCGCCGCCGAGATCGGCTCCGACGTGCTCACCGCCCTGCGGGTGCTGCACGCGCACGGCTGGACCCACCGCAACATCACCGTGCGGACGGTGCTGGTCTGCGACGACGGCCGGGTGATGCTGACCGGCCTCGCGGCGGGCGCCGCCGAGGAAGCGCTCTGCGGGTACGTCACCGTGCCCCGTCCCGACCTGGACGAACCGGAACTCCCGCCCCAGCGGCACGAGGCCGAGGGCGAGCACGACGACGAACACGGCCGCGGCGGCGGACACCCGCGCGAGAGCGGATACGACGGCGGGACCGACGGCAGCGGGGACGACGCCGAGGGCGGTGACGGCGACGACGGCCGTCGGTCCGACGGGTACACCCCCGCGCCGCCCGCCGCGCTCCCGCCCGCGCTGCCCGCCGCACCCGTCCCGTACGCGCCGCGGCCGGAGCCCTTCGACCCGTACGCCGACCAGGGCCCGTACGCCGACCAGGACCGGTACACCGACCGTCCGGAGTACGCGCCGCGGCCCGAGCCCCGCGACCCGTACGCGAAGGGCGCCCAGGCGTACCCCGGCGCGCACCACCCGGTGCCGGTCGCGCCGCCGGAGGGCGGTGGGCACGAGCTGGTGCCACGCCCTGCGGCACCCCCCGTCCCGCAGCGCCGGCCCCCGGGCCCCGAGGCGCCGCCCGCCGACCCCGCCGCCGCGACCGCCGCCCAGCTGCGGGCGGCCCGCGCAGGGGCGATAGCGGCCTACCGGGCGGGCGCCCTCGCGGCCTCGGCCCGCGTCACCGAAGAACAGCAGCGCGCCGAGGAGCAGCGCCAGGCGGAAGAGCAGCGGCTCGCCGACGAGCAGCGGCGTGCCGAGGAGGAACGGCTCGCGGAGGAACAGCGGCGTGCCGAAGCCGTGGACGGGCCGGGGCTGCTGCCGCCGCCACGCCCCGCCGCCGGTGCGCTGCCGCCGCTGCCCAGTGGCTGGGGCCGTTCGTCCGCCGACCTCTACCCGGACCGTTACGACGAGGAGGACGACGAGGAGGACGACGACCCGGAGGACCCGGGTCCGGCCGCGCCGGGCCGGCGCGTCCACCTGGCCGGTTCCTGGGAGGACGGCCACTCGGGCCGTCCCGTACCCGCCGGTGGTTCCGGCGCCGACGCCCTGCGGGCCGACACCCGGCGCGAGGTGCTGCCCGCCGCCCGGTCCGGGGCTGCCGTCGAACGTGTTCCCGCCGGCAGTTGGGACGCCGTCGTCGCCGCAGGTGACCAGGGTCCCGTCTACCGGGGGCCCGCCACCCCGCTCGCCGCCGAACGCGCCCGTCAGGCCCGTATCGCCGTCGTCGGAGCCGTCACCGAGCGGTGGGCGCCCGAACAGGCCGGACCGGTCCACGAGAACTGGCAACTCGCCCCGCCCATCGGCCCCTCCACCGACCTCTGGGCGCTCGGCGCGCTGCTCTACCGCGCCGTCCAGGGGCACGCGCCCTACCCGGAGGAGAACGCCGCCGAGCTCGTCCAGATGGTGTGCGGAGAGCCGCCCGCCTTCGCGGAGGAGTGCGGTCCGCTGCGGCCGGTCGTGGAGTCACTGCTGCGCCAGGACCCCGCCGAGCGGCCCGACTTCGAGGAGCTGCGCGGCTGGCTGCGCTCCCTCATCCGGTCCGCCCCGGAGCCCGAGGCGGGCTCGGACGTCGTGCCGCTCCCCGCCGACGACGCCACCAAACTGCCCATCGTCCGCCGCAAGGGCGAACTCGTCCGCAGGCGCCGGGGCCGCTTCCGTTCCGCCTCCCAGGGCCGGCACCGCCAGTCCGCCCACGGCGGTCAGGGTGGCGGCCAGGCCGAGGGTGGGCTGGAGGCCCTCGGGCTGCACGCCTACCCGGAGACCGACGAGCGGGCGTACCAGGAGCCCCCGCGGCAACAGGCGTACCACCAGCCTCAGGAGACGCAGGGGCGCAGGCCCCCGCGTGGTCCGCGCGAACCCAAGGTGCTGCGGGACAACGGCGACCGGCCGCCGCGCCGCCTCGGCCGGCTGCTCCTGGTGCTCGTGCTGCTGGCGCTGGCCGGTGCCGTGGTCTACGCGATGCTCTTCATGCCGAAGAACGACGACGCCACCCGCACGGGCGCCGCTCCCGCTCCCACTCCCGCTGCCACCGACTCCGCGACCCCGGCCGGGTCCCTCCCGCCCGCCGAGAAGCCGTCCCCGTCCGGCAAGACCTCGGAAGCACCCGGTACCCAGGACCCGCAGACGAGCCGGTCCGCCGCCGCGCTCCCGCCGGGCTACACGCTCCGCAAGGACCCGGAAGGGTTCGAGGTGGGCGTGCTGAAGGGCTGGCAGCGCAGCCCGGCCAACACGGACGGGCAGGTCCGTTACGGCAGTGACGGGTTCAGCCTGCTCGTCGTGCCGGGCCGGGACACCGTGCAGGCCAACGGCTCCGATCCGCTGACGTACCAGCGCGACAAGGAGGCGGAGTTGCAGCCGTTCCGCGACTCCTCCTGGGCCACGGCCACCGGGCTCCGCCGGGTCGACGTCGGCCGGCAGGCCATGGCCGAGGGGCAGTACACCTGGCAGGACGGCAACGGCCGTGAGGTGTACGTCCGTAACCTCGCGATGATCGTCGACGGCCGGTACCACATCATCCAGGTCATCGGCCCGGTCAACGAGCGCGACCAGGTCTCCAGCATCTACCAGCAGGTCATCTCCTCGTACAAGGTGACCTCCTGACGGTCCGGAATGTTCCGGTTCGGCGCCGTCCGGGGTCATCACAGTGCGGTCTCATGGGCGGTGCGAGGTTCCCCGCCTCCGAGCCCCTCCGTAACCTGGCACCCGAGGAACGGGGCGGGGACGACACGTGGATCACTCATCGAACAGCGGCAGGCGCACCGACAGGGTCGCCGCGACGGCGCCGGGACTGGTGCTCGCGGGGCGGTACCGGCTGGTGGACGTGCTGGGCCGGGGCGGCATGGGCAAGGTGTGGCGGGCCGAGGACGAACTGCTCCACCGCACGGTCGCCGTCAAGGAACTGACCGCCGGGCTGTACGTCGCGGAGGCCGACCGGGTCGTGCTGCACGCCCGTACCCGCAAGGAGGCGCGCGCCGCCGCCCGCATCAGCCACCCCGGGGTGGTCACCGTCCACGACGTGCTGGAGCACGACGACCGCCCGTGGATCGTCATGCAGTTCGTCGACGGACCGTCACTCGCCGACTCCGCCAAGGAGAACGGCGAGGTCACCCCGCACGAGGCGGCGCGCATCGGGCTCGGGGTGCTCGGCGCGCTGGGTGCCGCGCACGCGGCGGGGGTGCTGCACCGGGACGTCAAGCCCGGCAACGTCCTGCTCGCCCGCGACGGACAGATCCTCCTCACCGACTTCGGTATCGCCGCCATCGAGGGCGACTCGACCATCACCCGGACCGGCGAACTCATCGGGTCGATCGACTATCTGGCGCCCGAGCGGGTGCAGGGCCACGACCCCGGCCCCGCGTCCGACCTCTGGTCGCTCGGCGCCACGCTGTTCGCGGCGGTCGACGGCCGCTCGCCGTTCCGCCGCTCGTCCCCCATCGCGACCATGCAGGCGGTCGTCACCGACGAACCGTCCATCCCCGCGTCGGCGGGCACTCTCGGGCCGGTGATCGCCGCCCTGCTGTGCAAGGACCCGGCGGGCCGGCCCTCGGCCGTCGAGACCGAGCGGATGCTGCGGTCCGTGCTGACCGGTCGCGAACCGCGGACCGCGCAGGTGTACGTGGACACGCGGCACTACCCGGGCGAGACGCGGAGCGATACGAACCCGCCGGCGGCCGGTGGGATCGCGACCGGGCAGGGACCCGCGACCGGACCGACCACGCCGATGGAACCCCGGCCCGGGCAGGCTCCGCCCGGCCACGGCCACGGCGCCCCGGCCGGGCAGCCGGCGGTGGCGTCGCCCGCGCCCGGCTTCGGCGCCCCCACGCCCCCGGTCGGCTTCCCGTACGGAACACCGCCCGGCGGCACCACCGCGGCGACCGGACCGAAGGCCGGATCACGGCGGCGCCGCAACACGGTGGTGGCCGTGGTGGTCGCGGCGGTGCTCGGCACCGGGGCCGGACTGGGCGCGATGCACTACGCCGGTACCGGTTCGGACGACGACGCCGCACCGCCCTCGCCCACCGTCACGGCGGGGGAGTCCGCCACCCCGGGCCCCTCGGACGGGGCCGCGGACCCTTCGGTCGACCCCTCCGACGTCGCCGCCTCGCCGACCGCCGGTTCCGGCGGGACGGCGGGCTCCGCGATACCGGCGGGCTGGAAGCGGGTGGAGGACCCGGCCGGCTTCACTCTCGCCGTCCCGGAGGGCTGGGAGCGCCGGATGGAGGGCACCCAGATCGACTACACCCCGGACGAGGGCGGGCACCGCATCCGCATCAGCATCGACGACGCACCCGACTTCGACACCCCGTACGCCCACATGCTCACCATGGAGGGGAACCTCGTGGACCGGCTGCCCGGGTACGCGCGCGTCTCGCTGGAGGAGAACACCTTCCGCGACTACCCCGGCTCGCTGTGGGAGTTCACCTGGACGGAGACGAAGGACCATCCGGGGGAGCGGCGCGGCATCGACCAGATGTACTTCGCCGGCGACACCGGCGGCCCGGAGTACGCGCTCTACCTCACCGCCCCGGTGGACGACTGGGACGACACCCGGCAGCTGTTCGACACGATGCTGAGGAGCTGGCGCCCGCCCGCCGGGACCGGGTGACCCGCGCGCGGCCGGTGCGGCGGGAGGCGGGCGTGGGGCCGGTGCCCGAGTCGGGCCCCCATGGGCCCGATCACCCGCCGCCGCACGGGGAACCGCGCTGATCAGCGGTTACGTCGCCAGTGATCACTGGCTGGGTGTGGGGAGTGTGAAAAGGCTGTTACCCACGGGTACCCAAAGTCGTCCGGGGGACTTACCCTCGCCCTCATGACGGACTCGCAGGCAGCGGACACGAAGGCAGCGGACTCGCAGGCGGCGGACACGGACGCGGCCGACTCGCAGGCGGTCCCGGCCGCCGGGACCAACCCGGTGGCCGCGGCCCCGGCGGGCGTACGCACGGCGGCCGACGTGGTCACCCCCGACCTGGTCGCCCGGCTGGTCCGCGGTGTCGTCGGCTCGGGACGGACCGCCAACCACACCCCGATCACCGGCGAGAAGCTGGCCGACCTGCCGGAGTCCACCCCCGAGGACGTGGCGACGGCCTTCGAACGGGCCCGCGCCGCCCAGCCCGTCTGGGCCGCCACCCCCGTACGCACCCGGGCCGCCGTGCTGCTCCGCTTCCACGACCTGGTGCTCCAGCGCCAGGCCGAGGTGCTCGACCTCATCCAGCTGGAGACCGGCAAGGCCCGGCTGCACGCCCACGAGGAGGTGCAGGCCGTCGCCGTCGCCTCCCGCCACTACGGGCGCAAGGCGCCCGCGTACCTGCGCCCGAAGCGGCACACCGGGGTCGTACCGACGCTGACCAAGGTCACCGAGCTGCGCCAGCCGCGCGGGGTCGTCGGCCAGATCGCCCCGTGGAACTACCCGCTGGAGCTCTCCGTCGGCGACGCGCTGCCCGCCTTCGTCTCCGGCAACGCCGTCGTGATGAAGCCCGACACCGAGACCGCGCTGACCGCCCTCTGGGCCCGTGACCTGCTGATCGAAGCCGGGCTGCCCGCCGAGGTCTTCCAGGTGGTGCTCGGCGAGGGCCCGGTCGTCGGCCCCGAGGTCGTCCAGCGCGCGGACTACGTCTCCTTCACCGGCTCCACCCGCACCGGCCGCGAGGTCGCCCAGGGCGCGGCGGCCCGGCTGGTCGGCGTCTCGCTGGAGCTCGGCGGCAAGAACCCCATGCTGGTACTGGCCGACGCCGACGTGGAGAAGGCCGCCGCCGGCGCCGTCCGCGCCTGCTTCTCCTCCGCGGGGCAGCTCTGCATCTCCATCGAGCGGCTGTACGTCCACGAGTCCGTCGCCGACGACTTCGTGGCCCGCTTCGCCGCGCGGACCAAGGCGATGCGGCTCGGCGGCTCCCTCGCGTACGGCGCCGACATGGGCTCGCTCGCCGGGGAACGCCAGCTGGAGGCCGTCGTCCGGCACGTGGACGAGGCCGTCGCCAAGGGCGCCACCCTCGTCGCGGGCGGGAAGGCGCGCCCGGACATCGGCCCGCTCTTCTACGAGCCGACCATCCTCGATGGCGTCGAGGCGCCCATGGAGGTCTGCACCCAGGAGACCTTCGGACCGGTCGTCTCGGTCTACCGCTTCACCGACGAGGACGAGGCGATCGCCCTCGCCAACGCCACCCCCTACGGCCTCAACGCCAGCGTCTGGACCAAGGACGCCCGGCGCGGCCACCGGGTCGCCGCCCGGCTGAACACCGGCACCGTCAACATCAACGAGGGGTACGCCCCCGCCTACGGCAGCGTGCAGTCCCCGATGGGCGGCATGAAGGACTCCGGGCTGGGCCGACGGCACGGCTCCGAGGGAATCCTCAAGTACACCGAGGCACAGACCGTCGCCCAGCAGCGGCTGATCCCGCTCGCCCCCGCCTTCGGGATGGACGACGAGAAGTACGCGGCGTTCATGAGCCGCAGCCTCAAGGCGATGAAGGCGTTCCGGCTGCGCTGATCGCGCGCGGCCGTCCGTGACGACCCCAGCAGGTTCCACCGAGGTCCGCGAGACATCGCGACGAGAACGAGGAGAGCCATGCCCGAGGACAGTGCTGCCCGCCATCAGGCCGACGGCGGCGACACCGCCTCCGACGCCGCCTTCGACTACGACGTCCTGGTCGTCGGCTCGGGCTTCGGCGGCGCGGTCTCGGCGCTCCGGCTGACCGAGAAGGGGTACCGGGTCGGGGTGCTGGAGGCGGGCCGCCGCTTCACCCCGGGGACGCTGCCCAAGAACTCCTGGGACCTGAGGAACTACCTCTGGGCCCCCGCCCTCGGCCTCTACGGCATCCAGCGGGTGCACCTCCTCGGCAAGGTCATGGTGCTGGCCGGAGCCGGGGTCGGCGGAGGCTCGCTGAACTACGCGAACACGCTGTACGTGCCGCCCGCCGCGTTCTTCGAGGACCGCCAGTGGGCGGGCATCACCGACTGGCAGGACGAGCTGCGGCCCTACTACGACCAGGCGACCCGGATGCTCGGGGTCCGGCTCAACCCGACGACGACCCCCTCCGACATCCACCTCAAGGCGACCGCCGAGGCGATGGGCGTCGGCGACACCTTCCACCTGGCACCCGTCGGGGTGTTCTTCGGCGACGGCCGGGACGCCGACGGCACGGCGAAGGCGGAGCCCGGCGGCACGGTCGCCGACCCGTACTTCGGCGGCGCCGGGCCCGCCCGGAAGGCGTGCACCGAATGCGGCGAGTGCATGACCGGCTGCCGCCACGGAGCGAAGAACACCCTCACCGAGAACTACCTCCACCTCGCCGAGAAGGCCGGGGCCGTCATCCACCCGATGACGACCGTGCTCTCCGTCACCGAGGACCCGGACGGCCCGGAACACGGCCACCGGGTCGAGACCGTTCCCACCGACCGCCGCCGCAAGGCCGCGCCCCGCACGCTCCGGGCCCGGTACGTGATCGTCGCGGCGGGCACGTACGGCACCCAGACGCTGCTGCACCGGATGAAGGACGAGGGGCGGCTGCCCCGGCTCTCGGACCGGCTCGGCGAACTGACCCGTACCAACTCCGAGGGGCTGGTCGGCGCGCAGACCAGCGACCGCCGCTACCGCCGCAAGCACGGCGCGAAGCCCGACTTCACCAAGGGCGTCGCGATCACGTCCTCGATCCACCCGGACGCCAGCACCCACATCGAGCCGGTCCGGTACGGCAAGGGCTCCAACGCCATGGGCGGCCTCACCATCCTCCAGGTGCCGTTCGCGCGGCGGCGGGTGCTCGCCTGGGTCGGCAGGGTGGTCAGGCACCCCACGATCGCGGCCCGCTCGCTCTCCAACCGCAAGTGGTCCGAGCGGACCATCATCGGGCTCGTCATGCAGTCGCTCGACAACTCGCTGACCGCCTACCGCAAGCCCAGTGGCATCGGAAAGGGCCTGCTCACCGCCCGGCAGGGCCACGGGGCTCCGAACCCGACCCAGATCGCCGAGGCCACGCAGGCCGCCTCGCTGCTCGCGGCGGAGATCAACGGCTTCGCCGGGTCCAACATCGGCGAGCTGATGGGCACCCCGCTCACCGCGCACTTCCTCGGTGGCTGCCCGATCGGGGCGAGTACGGCGGAGGGCGTCATCGACCCGTACCACCGGCTGCACGGCCACCCCGGGATCTCGGTGGTGGACGGCTCGGCGGTCTCCGCCAACCTGGGCGTCAACCCGTCGCTGACGATCACCGCGCAGGCCGAGCGCGCCATGTCGTTCTGGCCCAACAAGGGCGAGGACGACCCGCGACCGGCCCAGAGCCAGGCGTACGAGCGGCTGACCCCGGTGAAACCCGTCACGCCGGTGGTGCCCGAGGAGGCGTTCGGCGCGCTGAAGCTGCCGTTCCTGGGCATCCCGGCCGTACCGCCGAAGCCGGCGCCGCAGGCCTGAGGGCGGGCCGTACGGAGAAACCGGTGGGGGCCGGCCCCGGGCGTCCCCGGAGCCGGCCCCCACACGGGTGACCGGACCGCTGTCCCCTGCCGTCCGGTCACCAGGGCCCGTGGATACAGACCCTCACGCCGGGACGTGGTCCCACGACGCACCTGAGATACGTCACACGTCCGAGCGGAGCCACGCGCGCTTTCCTGCCGACGCCGCCCCTGGTTGGCACGGACACCCCGAACAACGAAGACCAGCCGGGGCCGGACACGCTCCGTACGGGTGAGACGGAGACCGAACGGGGGTGCGGCCGTACAGCCCTGGGCGCGGCGGACCGCCCCTCGCACTCCGCCGCGCGCCGGGTTCACACCCGGCCGCGACAGAGTTCCAGCAGCGTCATCGCGAGCGGGGTGCCGGGCTTCCCGAGCGCGTCCCGGAAGTGGCTGAGCACCTCCATCTCGCGGGAGAGGTTCACCCGGCGGCCCCCGGACGTGATCCTCGCCTCCTGGATGACCGCCGACACCGCCATCCGCTCCTGCACCAGGCCGATGATCCGGTCGTCCAGCGCGTCGATCCGTTCCCGGGCGCCGCCGATCAGCGCCGCGGCCTCCTCGGTGTGCGCCCCGGTCACCTCGGTCGCGGTCTTCGGCGCCTTCCGGGCCTTCGCGGTCTCAGCGGTTTCCGACGGCTGCGGGCTTCCGGCGGCGGGGGCGGTGGGCCCGGAAGCCGTGGTGGAGGAGGTGGCGGCGGGGGTGGTGGCGATGCTCATGGTCGGACTCCTGATCGGGGTGTCGGGGTACGGGCCCCCGGTCCGACAGCCTCCCGAACGCCAAGACGCCCCGGGCC
>NZ_JBHWZJ010000151.1:0-16372 GCF_042728415.1 Streptomyces sp. NPDC060198
GTACGGAGCACTCCGTACCGGCCGGGCGGGCCCGGGTTACGCGATGCGCTCGCGCACCACCGGGGAGGCGGTGAAGTCCGTACCCGCCGGGGCGATGTCCCAGGCGCCGGGCAGGGCGTCGAGGGCGTAGGAGAACTTCTCCGGGGTGTCCGTGTGCAGGGTCAGCAGCGGCTGGCCCTCGGTGACGGTGTCGCCGGGCTTGGCGTGCAGCTCGACGCCGGCTCCCGCCTGCACCACGTCCTCCTTGCGGGCCCGGCCCGCGCCGAGGCGCCAGGCGGCGACGCCGACGTCGTACGCGTCGAGCCGGGTCAGCACACCGGAGGCCGGGGCGGTGACGACGTGGCGCTCGCGGGCGACCGGGAGGGCCGCGTCCGGGTCGCCGCCCTGGGCGGAGATCATGCGGCGCCAGACGTCCATCGCGGAGCCGTCGGCGAGCGCCTTCTCGGGGTCGGCGTCCTTGAGGCCCGCCGCGTCCAGCATCTCGCGGGCGAGCGCCAGGGTGAGGGCGACGACGTCCCTCGGGCCGCCGCCGGCCAGCACCTCGACGGACTCGCGGACCTCCAGGGCGTTGCCCGCCGTGAGGCCGAGGGGGGTGGACATGTCGGTGAGCAGGGCGACCGTGCGCACCCCGCTGTCGGTGCCGAGGGCGACCATGGTGGAGGCCAGTTCGCGGGCGTCCTCGATGGTCTTCATGAAGGCGCCGCTGCCGACCTTCACGTCGAGGACGAGCGCCCCGGTGCCCTCGGCGATCTTCTTCGACATGATCGAGCTGGCGATGAGCGGGATCGACTCGACGGTGCCGGTGACGTCGCGGAGCGCGTAGAGCTTCTTGTCGGCGGGGGCGAGGCCGTCGCCCGCCGCACAGATGACGGCGCCGGTGGTGTCGAGGACGCTGAGCATCTCCTCGTTGGAGATGTGGGCCCGCCAGCCGGGGATGGACTCCAGCTTGTCGAGGGTGCCGCCGGTGTGGCCGAGACCCCTGCCGCTGAGCTGCGGGACGGCCGCGCCGCAGGCGGCGACCAGCGGGGCGAGCGGCAGGGTGATCTTGTCACCGACGCCGCCGGTGGAGTGCTTGTCGGTGGTGGGGCGGGAGAGCGCCGCGAAGTCCATCCGCTCGCCGGAGGCGATCATCGCGGCGGTCCAGCGGGCGATCTCCGTACGGTTCATGCCGTTCAGCAGGATCGCCATGGCCAGGGCGGACATCTGCTCGTCCGCGACCTCACCGCGCGTGTACGCGTCGATGACCCAGTCGATCTGTTCGGGGGTCAGTTCGCCGCGGTCCCGCTTGGTGCGGATGACGGAGATGGCGTCCATGGGATTCCTTCCGGCAGGGAGCTCGATCATGGGGGCGCGGGTCGCGCCGGGCAAGAGGGCGGACCGGCCCGACTCTACGCGCATAGAGGTGGAACGAGGAGGTGGCCCTCCCGACGCGCGGGAGGGCCACCGGAGTCGAGGTACCCGAGGGGATCTCAGGCCAGGTTCTGCGGACCGAAGGCCTGGGGCAGCATCTCGTCGAGGGTGCGCAGCCCGTCCGGGGTCTCCAGGACGAGGTCCGGCCCCCCGAACTCGTACAGCAGCTGGCGGCAGCGGCCGCACGGCACCAGGATCTCGCCCGCCCCGTCCACGCAGGTGAAGTGGGTGAGCCGGCCGCCGCCGGTGGCCACGAGCTCGGAGACCAGCCCGCACTCGGCGCAGAGACCGATGCCGTACGAGGCGTTCTCCACGTTGCAGCCGGCGACGGTACGCCCGTCGTCGACCAGGGCGGCGGCACCGACCGGGTAGCCGGAGTACGGGGCGTACGCCCGGGACATCGCGTCCCGGGCCACCTTCCGCAGCCCTTCCCAGTCGGCCGCGGCCGGGGCCGTCACTTGCCCTGGCCCTTGAAGTACGGCATACCGTCCGCCTTGGGCATCCGCAGCCGCTGCGCGGAGAGCGCGAGGACCAGCAGCGTCGCCACGTACGGGGCGGCGTCCACGAACTGGCTGGGCACCTCGTCCGTGAGCGCGTACCAGAGGAAGAGCAGCGCCGAGAAGACCGCCGAGACGGCCGCGCCGACCCAACGCCGCCGCACCAGCTGCCAGATCACCGCGGCGACCAGCAGGATCGCCAGGAAGAGCAGCACCGCGTGGACGTTCTCGGCGCCGCCGCGCAGCTTCAGGCTGTCGGTGAAGCCGAAGAGGCCGGCGCCGAGCGCCATGCCGCCGGGCATCCAGTTGCCGAAGATCATCGCGGCGAGACCGATGTATCCGCGCCCGCCGGTCTGGCCCTCCTGGTAGATGCCGGTGGAGACGATCGCGAGGAAGGCGCCTCCCAGGCCCGCGAGACCGCCGGAGACGGCGACGGCGACGTACTTGTAGGTGTACACGTTGACGCCGAGCGACTCGGCGGCCACCGGGTTCTCGCCGCAGGAGCGCAGGCGCAGGCCGAAGGCGGTGCGCCAGAGCACCCACCAGGTGCCGGGGATCAGCAGGATCGCCACCACGGTCAGCAGCGAAAGGTGGGTGACCACACCGCCGATGATCCCGGCGAGGTCCGAGACGAAGAACCAGTGGTGGGCCTGGAGGTCGGCCATCCAGTCCGAAAGCCCGGGGATCGTGATGTCGGTGATCTCGCCGATGCGGGGGGACTGCTTGGAGGAGCCGCCCTCCGCCTCGGCGAAGGTGTAGTTCGACAGGTAGCGGGTGACACCCACCGCGAGGATGTTGATCGCCACACCGGAGACGATGTGGTTGACCTTGAACGTCACGGTCATCACGGCGTGCAGCAGGCCACCGAGGGCGCCGCCCACGATGCCCATCAGGACGCCCGTCCACGGGCCCCACTGGTAACCCGCCCAGGCACCGAACCAGGTGCCGAGGATCATCATGCCTTCGAGGCCGATGTTGACCACGCCGGCACGTTCGGCCCACAGGCCGCCGAGTCCGGCGAGGCCGATCGGGACGGCGAGCTGGAGCGCGCCGGAGACCTGGCCGACGGAGGTCAGGTCGTTCGCCCCGCTGATGACGCGGGTCAGCGAGAACAGCGCGAGACCGGCCGCGGCGATCAGAAGGACGACCGGCAGGCTCAGCCTGCTCCGGCCGCCGCCCTTCCTGGGCGCGGTGGTGGCGGTGGACGTCGTCGGGACGGTGCTCATGCCGCTGCTCCCTCACGGTTCTCGCGGGCCTGGGCGGCGAGTTCCTCGCCGACCCTCTGCTGCTGTCGGCGGAGCCCGTACTGGCGGACAAGTTCGTAGGAGACGACGACGGAGATCACGATCAGCCCCTGCATGATCATGGCGATCTCCTGCGGGTACCCGTACTGGTCCAGGGAGGCGGAGGTCTTCTCCAGGAAGGACATCAGCAGGGCCGCGAAGAACATGCCGACCGGGTTGTTGCGGCCGAGCAGGGCGACGGTGATGCCCATGAAGCCGACCCCGGCGGGGAAGCTGAGGTTGTAGGTGTGACTCTGGCCGAGCAGGATCGGCATGCCGACCAGGCCGGCGACCGCGCCGGAGATCAGCATCGCCGTCAGCACCATGCGCTTGGCGTCGACGCCACTGGCCCGGGCGGCGCTCTCGCTGGCGCCGGTGGCGCGCAGGTCGAAGCCGAAGCGGGTGCGGCCCAGGGTGAACCAGTAGACGACGCCGAGGGCGAAGGCGACGAAGGTGAAGCCGTAGATCGTGCCGCCGTCACCGGCGTCCAGGCCGGGGAACCAGCCGGAGGAGGCGATCTCGCCGGTGTTGAGGTCGTTGGAACCGGCCGGCTGGACACCGAAGTTGTCGGTCAGGATCAGCCAGGCGATCAGGCTCGTCGCGATGGCGTTGAGCATGATCGTGGAGACGACCTCGCTGACGCCCCGGAGGGTCTTCAGCAAGCCCGCGATGCCGGACCAGAACGCGCCGACCGCCATGGCGGTGACCAGGATCAGCAGGACGTGCAGCGGACCCGGCAGCGTCACGGAGGCGCCGACCACGGCCGCGATCATCGCGGCGAGCCGGTACTGGCCGTCGACGCCGATGTTGAACAGGTTCATCCGGAACCCGACCGCGACGGCGAGCGCGGCGAGGTAGTACGTGCCCGTCTGGTTGACGATCAGCACCTGCACGTCGACGTACTGGGCGTTGTCGAACATCAGCCGGAACGGCTCGAAGGGGCTGTTGCCGGAGAGCAGCAGCACCACCGCGGTGAGCAGGAACGCCACCACCAGGGCGAGCGCCGGACCGGCGACGCCCAGGAGCAGCCGGTCCCTGTCGAACTTCTTCATCGGCTCTCACCGTTCTCGTCGGGCGCGGTGGTGTCGTCGTGCGCGATGTGGCCGGAGGCCGCACCGGTCATGGCGGTGCCCAGCTCCTCCGGCGTGATGCTCGCCGGGTCGGCGTCCGCGACCAGCCGGCCCCGGTACATGACCCGCAGTGTGTCGGACAGGCCGATCAGCTCGTCCAGGTCGGCCGAGATGAGCAGCACGGCGAGGCCCTCGCGGCGGGCTTCGCGGATCTGGTCCCAGATCTGCGCCTGAGCGCCGACGTCCACGCCCCGGGTGGGGTGGGCGGCGATGAGCAGCTTCGGCCGGTGGCTCATCTCGCGGCCGACGATCAGCTTCTGCTGGTTGCCGCCGGAGAGGGAGGCCGCGGTGACGTCGATCCCGGGGGTGCGGACGTCGTACTCGCGCACGATCCGCTCGGTGTCGGCGCGGGCCGCCTTCAGGTCGAGGAACACGCCCCGGCTGTTGGGCTTCTCGGTGACGTGGCCGAGGATGCGGTTCTCCCAGAGCGGGGACTCCAGCAGCAGCCCGTGGCGGTGCCGGTCCTCGGGGATGACACCGAGACCGCCCTCGCGGCGCTTGCGGGTGGAGGCGTGCGAGATGTCCGCGCCGTCCAGCGTGATGGTGCCGCCGTCCGGGTCGCGCAGGCCGGTGATGGCCTCGATCAGTTCGCTCTGGCCGTTGCCCTCGACACCGGCGATGCCCAGGACCTCACCCTTGTGGATGGTGAAGCCGATGCCGTCGAGCACCTCGCGGATCACGCCGTCGGAGTCGGTCGCGGTGAGCCGCAGCCCGTCCACGGTGAGCATGGCGACGTCGGTGACGGTCGACTCGCGGGTCTCCGGCGAGGGCAGCTCGCTGCCGACCATCAGCTCGGCGAGCTGCTTGGTCGTCGCGGTGCGCGGGTCGGCGGTGCCGACGGTGGTGCCCCGGCGGATGACGGTGATCTCGTCGGCCACGGAGAGCACTTCACCGAGCTTGTGCGAGATGAAGATGACGGTCAGGCCCTCGGCCTTGAGCTCGCGGAGGTTGGCGAAGAGCGCGTCGACCTCCTGCGGGACGAGCACCGCGGTGGGCTCGTCGAGGATGAGGGTGCGGGCGCCGCGGTAGAGGACCTTGAGGATCTCCACACGCTGGCGGTCGGCGACGCCGAGTTCCTCGACGAGGACGTCGGGGCGGACGCTGAGACCGTAGGCGTCGGAGATCTCCAGGATCTTCTTCCGGGCCGCGCCGCCGATGCCGTGCAGCTTCTCGGCCCCGAGGACGACGTTCTCCAGGACGGAGAGGTTGTCGGCGAGCATGAAGTGCTGGTGGACCATGCCGACCCCGCGCGCGATGGCGTCGGCCGGGCTGGCGAAGGTGACGGTCTCTCCGTCGATCGCGATGGTGCCCTCGTCCGGCTTCTGCATGCCGTAGAGGATCTTCATCAGGGTCGACTTGCCGGCGCCGTTCTCGCCGATGAGAGCGTGCACGGTGCCCTTGGCAACGGTGATGTCGATGTCGTGGTTGGCGACGACGCCGGGGAAACGCTTGGTGATGCCGCGGATTTCTACGGCAGGAGGGCTGGACGCGTTGATGACGCACTCTCCTTGGCGGGGAAGGAGCGGAGCACGGCTGCCGGGGATGGGGCCGTACGAGCAGGGGCCGGGGCGAAGCTACCGCGCCCGAGGGTGCTCAGGGGTCTGTGTCGAGTTCCGGCGCGAGCCCGGCCCGGAACTCGATACGGGCCCTACACGCGTAGCGTTGCCGAACAGAAAGATCCCGGACGGCGGAACGCGATCCGGGGCCGGGGAGGTTGGCGCAGGCCGATCTCCCCGGTCCCGGAATCATAGGGTTCCGCGTCCGGGTACCCGCGACCGCACCCGTGAGGGCAGCGGGCGACGCCGCCCCTCACGGGCGGTGGGGGCGTTACGGGGTGGTCTTGACCGTGATCGTGCCGGCGATGATGGCGGCCTTGGCCTTGTCGATCGCGGCGGTGACGTCCGTCATCGCGGTGAAGGCCGGGTTGGAGGCCGCGAGGCCGACACCGTCGGTGTCCAGGCCGGCGCGGATCTCACCGGTCTCCGGCTTGCCGTCCTTGACCGACTTGATCAGGTTGAAGACCGAGTCGGCGACGTCCTTGGTGACCGACGTCAGGATGTAGTCCTTGTAGTCGGCGAGACCGGCCTGGTTGTACTGGTCGGAGTCGACGCCGATGGACCACTTCTTGGCCTTCGAGGTGACCTCGATCGCGCCGGAACCGGCGAGACCGGCGGCGGAGTAGATCACGTCGGCGCCGGCGTCGAGCTGACCCTGCGCGGCGGCCTTGCCGAGGTCGGGCTTGGAGAAGCCCGTGAAGTCCGGCGGCTGGGTCAGGTACTGGACCTTGACGTTGACGCCCGCCTTGGTGTCCTTGACGCCCTGGACGAAGCCGGCCTCGAACTTCTTGATCAGCGGGGTCTCGACACCACCGATGAAGCCGACCGTGTCCGTCTTGGTGACCTTGGCGGCGGCGACGCCGGCGAGGTAGGAACCCTGCTCCTCGCTGAAGACCAGGTTCGCGGTGTTCTTGCTGGGCTTCGAGCTGTCGTCGATGATCCCGAACGTGGTGTTCGGGAACTTCGCGGCGACCTCGGCGATGGCGTTGGCGTAGACGAAGCCGACACCGATGACCGGGTTGTTGCCGCCGCGCGCGAGCTCCGTCAGGCGCTGGATCTTGTCCGCGTCGCTCTCGCCCTCGGAGGGCTCGGCCTCGACGCCCTTGTAACCGAGCTCCTTCGTGGCCTTCTCCAGGCCCGCGTAGGCGGCGTCGTTGAACGACTGGTCGCCGCGGCCACCGATGTCGTAGGCGAGGGCGGTCTTGCCGCCGGAGGACGAGCTGCTGCTGCTGTCGCTGCTGCTGCCCTCGGAGGACGTCTTACCGCCACAAGCCGTGACGGACAGCGCGAAAGCCGCGGACGCAATGCCCACGGTGGCGATCCTGGTGATCCGGCGCACTGGGAGGCTCCTTAAAAACCTGACCGAAAGCGCCACTCCGGCGCTGGGTTCGCCGCGATCGTAACGCGCGTAGATGTCAGTTAAAGACACGTTCACCGGTCGTTATCGGATCGTCGTGAAGAGTTCTGGTCACATCGAGGCGCCTGACACTCCGCTACATTTCAGCCGAAAGACTCCCGGCGCGGGCTCCCCGGCGCCCACGCCGGGGCACCTATGTCCTCCATGGGGGACATCGCGCGACATCAGGGAGTGACACTCCCGAAAAGGGGACGTGACACGGAGCTCACGTCCCCCGGACGACGGCCCGGCATCCCTCAGGGCTGTCCCGCGACTCCTGGCGGGACAACCCTTACCTCGCGCCGTTGAGCAGAGCGGCGGCGGTGAACAGTTCGACCCCGACGGTGATGGCCTCCTCGTCCACGTCGAAGTCGCCCCGGTGCAGGTCGAGCCCGCGGGTGTCGCCGTGCGCCCGGACGCCGAGGCGGGCCATGGCGCCCGGCACGTGCTCCAGGTACCAGGAGAAGTCCTCGCCGCCGAGGCTCTGCTCGGTGTCCTCGATCGCGTACGGGCCGCGGCGCTCGGTCATGGCGGCGTCGAGCAGCCCGATGGAGGCCGCGTCGTTGACGACGGGCGGCACCCCCCGGACGTAGTTGATGACCGTCTTGGCGCCGTGCGTGGTCGCGACCTCGTCGACGGCCGCGTGCACCAGGTCGGGGGCCTCCCGCCAGGCCTTCAGGTCGAGGCAGCGGACCGTGCCGGAGAGCTCCGCGTGCTGCGGGATCACGTTGCAGGCGTGCCCGGTGTGCAGCCGGCCCCAGGTGACGGCGAGGCCGGAGCGCGCGTCGACCCGGCGGGCGAGCAGCGCGGGCACGTCCACGGCGACGCGGGCGGCGGCGGTGACCAGGTCCGTGGTGAGGTGCGGGCGCGCGGTGTGGCCGCCCGCGCCGTCGAGGGCGACTTCCAGCCGGTCGCAGGCAGAGGTGATGGCCCCGATCCGCAGCCCGATCTTGCCCACGTCCACCTTGGGGTCGCAGTGCACACCGATGATCCGGCCGACGCCCTCCAGGACGCCGGACTCGATGGCGTCGGGGGCGCCGCCGGGCAGCACCTCCTCGGCGGGCTGGAAGATCAGCCGGACCGCGTGCGGAAGGGCGCCCCGGCGGTCGAGTTCGGCGAGGACCAGACCGGCGCCGAGGACCGTGGTGGTGTGCACGTCGTGACCGCAGGCGTGCGCGCGGTCGGGGACGGTGGAGCGGTAGGGAACGCCCGTCTTGACGTCCGGAATGGGCAGCGCGTCGATGTCCGCGCGCAGCGCCAGCATCGGCGTCTCACCGTCCCACTCCCCCACGTCGCACATCAGGCCCGTACCGGTGGAGAGCACCCGGGGGGCGAGCCCGGCCTGCTCCAGCCGGGCCTTGATGGCGGCGGTGGTGCGGAACTCCTGGTTGCCGAGCTCCGGGTGCATGTGGAGATCGCGGCGGAAGGCGATCAGCTCGGCCCGGAGCTCTTCGGAGAGGGTGCCGGGCAGGGAGGCCGCCCGGGCCGGTGAGCCACCGGCCGGTTCACCGTCGGCGTGGACGAGGGACGCGCGGGACTTCAACTGGTTCACCCATCGAAGGGTATGCCTACGGACCCTCCGATCGGACATGGATCAACAAAACTTCAGCACCTCGGATGAATATGAAACGGTGCGGAAACGTGTGGGGCGTACGCCCGGTGGGTAGACTCCGGCATTTTTCCCGACTGCGCCGTACGGGTGGGGCGTTCGGGCCCGCACGCCGTACGGGGGAACGCCCGCGGGCCGTACGCGAAACGGCGTACGCGGCTCGTGCCGCGTACGCCGTGGGGAGCGGGCCGGCGACGGGACCCGGTCAGGGTGCCGCGGGCGGGGCCAGCGGGGCGAACGCCAGCCGGTGCACGTCCCGGGCGGTCTCGGTGACCCCCGCGAGGAACCCCTGCGCGCGGGAGGACGCCGTGTCCCGCAGCCACTCGGGGTCGATGTCGCAGACCGCGACCCTGACCCCGGTTCCCGCCAGCGCGAGGGGCAGCGTGTGCACCACGGTGGAGGGGAAGCTCAGCACGGTACGGCCGATGGGGCCGCGCCGGGCGATGAGCTCCAGCGGCAGGTCGGGGCGGACGATCTCCAGGCCGGTGGCGGCTTCCAGGGCGCGGAGCTTGTCGGCCGACTCGCGGCGGTGCGCGAAGTAGCGGGTGGCACCGTGCGTACGGGCGAGGGCCGCCACCGCCTCCTGATAGGGCGCCGCGTCGACCACGCCGGTCTCCACCAGCGAGGTTCCGACGATGTCGGCGCCTTTGGTGAGACGGGGCGGGCCGAAACGGGCGCGGGTCCAGGAGAAGGTGTTGGCGGTGACCTCGACCCCCTCGGGGGCCTGGACCGGCATCGCGGTGAACACCTCGACGCGGTGCCCGGACGACGGGGTGAACCGGCGTCGCGCGGAGGCGGTGACCGGCGCGAGCAGCAGCTCGCGCGGTCCCTTGTTCCCCTTGCGGTGCCAGCGCACCAGCCGCTCGCCGCGGGCGAGCTGGGCCACGAACTCCATCGTGGCGGTGCCGTCGTCGACCACCGTGAGGTGAGCCGTCCGCACGATGCTCAGCAGGAGCTGCACATAGCGGGAGAACGGGTCACCGATCACGACCTGGTCGGCCTTGCGCACCAGCGCCACCAGGGCGCGCAGCGTCTTGAGCGGGGTGCCCTGTTCGCCGCGCGCCTCCTGCCAGCGCACGGTGATGCCCTCGTCGCGGGCCAGGTCGGCCATCCTGCGCAGCTGGCCGCGAGACATCGGGTCGACCGGGGGGAGGACGACGACCGTGGTGACGGCCGGCGCCTCCTCCCCCTTGGCGTGGGTCCACTCCAGGACGTTCAGGAGCTGGACCGGGCTCTCGACGAAGGCGAGATTCACCGGAGGTCGTCTCAGACCGCGGCCGGCTCGGCGGCCGTCGCGCTCTCGGTCTCGGCGACGACGCCCGCGACGCGGCGGAGCTTCTTCATCGGGCCGAGCTCCGAGGCGTAGACCTTCTTCACGCCGTCGCCGAGGGAGGCCTCGATGGTGCGGATGTCGCGGACGAGGCGGGCGAGGCCCTGCGGCTCGACGGAGGCGGCCTGGTCGGAGCCCCACATGGCGCGGTCCAGGGTGATGTGGCGCTCGACGAACGTGGCGCCCAGCGCGACGGCGGCCAGCGTGGTCTGGAGGCCGGTCTCGTGGCCGCTGTAGCCGATCGGGACGTTGGGGTACTCCGCCTGCAGGGTGTTGATGACGCGGAGGTTGAGCTCCTCGGCCACCGACGGGTACGTCGACGTGGCGTGGCACATGAGGATGTTGTCGCTGCCGAGGACCTCGACCGCGTGGCGGATCTGCTTCGGGGTCGACATGCCGGTGGAGAGGATGACGGTGCGGCCGGTGGCGCGCAGGGCGCGGAGCAGCTCGTCGTCGGTGAGGGAGGCGGAGGCGACCTTGTGCGCCGGGACGTCGAACTTCTCCAGGAAGGCGACGGCCTCGGTGTCCCACGGGGAGGCGAACCAGTCGATGCCGCGCTTGGCGCAGTGCTCGGCGATGGTGCGGTACTCGTCCTCACCGAACTCGACGCGGTGGCGGTAGTCGATGTACGTCATCCGGCCCCAGGGGGTGTCGCGCTCGATGTCCCACTGGTCGCGCGGGGTGCAGATCTCCGGGGTGCGCTTCTGGAACTTGACGGCGTCGCAGCCGGCGTCGGCGGCGACGTCGATCAGGGCGAGGGCGTTGTCCAGCTCGCCGTTGTGGTTGATGCCGATCTCGCCGGTGATGTACACGGGCCGGCCGGGGCCGGCGGTGCGGGAACCGAAGCTGCGCAGACGGGAGTCGCTCATGGTGAGGGTGTTCCTTACTTGGTGGTGATCGTGGGGGTGTTGACGGTGGGGGTGGTGCCCGTGGGGGTGGTGGCCGGACGGGTTCCGGCCCGGGTGAGGGTCAGTTCGGGGCCCAGCAGCCAGCCCGCGATCTCGCGGATCGCTCCCTGGCCGCCGGGGGTCCGGGTGACGGCACGCGCCGCGGTCCGGACCGACTCGTGGGCGCTCGCGACCGCGACGGGCCAGCCCGCCAGGGCGAAGCAGGCCAGGTCGTTGACGTCGTTGCCGGCGTAGAGGACCCGGTCGGGGCTGACGCCGTTCTCGTCGCACCACTGCTTGAGCGCGAGGTCCTTGCGGTCGATGCCGTGCAGCACGGGGACCTGGAGCTTGCGGGCGCGGGCGGCGACCACCGGGTTCTGCTCGGTCGACAGGACGAGGACGTCGAGCCCGGCGCGGCGCAGGGCCGCGATGCCGAGGCCGTCGCCGCGGTGGACGGAGACCGTTTCGCGGCCGTCCTGGTCGATCATGACCCGGTCGTCGGTCTGGGTGCCGTCGAAGTCGAGGACGACGGCGTCCACGTCCGCGAGGGTCGGCAGCGCGGAGGGGTCCAGCAGCGGGGCGAGCGCGCGGGCGCGGGCCAGCTCGTGCTGGTCGTCGATCTCCAGCA
The DNA here is from genome assembly GCF_042728415.1 of Streptomyces sp. NPDC060198. Lineage (NCBI taxonomy): Bacteria > Bacillati > Actinomycetota > Actinomycetes > Kitasatosporales > Streptomycetaceae > Streptomyces > Streptomyces sp. NPDC060198. The sequence continues at coordinate 11,727 of NZ_JBHWZJ010000151.1, forward strand.
CCCGCGCCGGGTCCGTGCGGACCAGGGCGGTGTGGCCGAAGAAGCGGTGGCGGTGGGTGCGGAAGCCCGCCACGTCCATGGCGTACGCGGCCCCGGTCTCCAGCAGGTCCTGCGGACGGTCCTGGCGGCGGGGGCGAACGGACTTGTCGTGGTTGACGCCGTAGCTGCTCTCCTCGACCGCCTCCCCGTCGCGCCAGACGAAGCCGTGGAACGGGGCGACGGTGACGGCCGTGTCGGCGCCCTCGCGGGCGACCGCGCGGGCCACCCCGTCGACGTCCTCGCGGGAGAGGAACGGGCTGGTGCACTGGACGAGCAGCACCACGTCGGCGGCGGCGCCGCGCAGCGCCTCGTAGGCGTCGAGCGCGTGCAGCACGGCCGCCTCGCTCGTCGCGGTGTCCCCGGAGATGTCCGCGGGGCGCTGGACGACGTGCACCCGGCCGGCCTCCGCCGCGCTCTCGCCGGCGAGCCGGGCGGCTTCGGCGATGGCGGCGTCGTCGGTGGTGACGACGACGTCCGTGACCTCGGTGGAGCCGAGGCAGGCGCGGACCGCGCGGGCCACCAGCGGGACGCCGCCGACCTGCGCGAGGTTCTTGGCGGGGACGCCCTTGGATCCGCCCCGGGCGGGGATCACCGCGAGGACGGTGCGTGACGGCATGGATGCTCCTGACGTGGTGGTCACAGTTCGCCCATCCGCCGGATCACGGGGGCGACGCGCTGGACGCCCTGGCGGTAGGCGCCGCGCGCCGCGTTGCGGACGGTCTCGCGCACCGCGCCCCTGATGCGGCCGGTGGGGACGGGGGCCGCCGCGCCGGGCAGCGGCCGGCCGTCGGGGCCGAGGTGGTGGCGGGCGAGGATGCCGGGGAGGTATCCCGGCGCGGTGGAGGGGGTGTAGTAGGGGGCGAGCGGCGGCAGTTCGCCGGCCGCCAGCAGCGCGCCGACCCGGTCGCGCGCCGCGTCGTAGGCGGTGGCGTACGTGCCGTCGGCGGCGACGCCCTGGCCCGCGAGCCATTCGGGGTCCGGGACGGGGTGCAGGCCCTCGTCCAGCCGGTCCCAGGAGGTGATGAGACCGGAGCCGACGAAGTGGTGGTTGCCGAGCGTCTCGCGGACGCCGAGGTCGCTGAGGATCGCGGTCGGGATGGACCGGTGCAGCGACTCCAGCGCGGCGGTGGAGGAGACGGTGACGAGCAGGTCGGTGCGGTCGAGCACCTCGCCCATGTGTCCGTACACCAGCTGGAAGTTGGCGGGCAGGCCGCCGGGCAGCCGCTCCGCGAGCCGCTGGTAGGGCAGCTCCTCGATGTGCGTGGTCTGCTCGCCCGGCTTGGAGCGGAGCTTGAGCACGACCTCGCGGTCGGGGTGGGTGCGGGCGTGCTCGACGAGCCGGCGCAGCAGGTACGTACGGTCGGCGCGGGACGCCGGTACGGAGGGCTGCGCCGCGAACACGACGGTGTCGCGGCCCTCCCGCGCCCGGTGCGGCTCGCCGCCGAGGAACGGCAGGGCCGCCTCGGTGACGGCGCCCGCGTCGGCGCCGACCCCTTCGTACACGGCGCGGAAACGCTCCGCGTCGTGGGCCGAGTTGGCGAGGACGACGTCGGCGCCGTGGCGGAGCAGGAGCCCGTCGGCGAGCTTCTCGTACACGACCCCGACGTATCCGGTGACGACCACGGGCCTGCGGGGCAGGTCCAGGGCGGCCAGGCCGTGCAGCATGGCCTGGACGCCGCCGCCGACGAGGGCGAGCACGACGACGTCGTACCCCTCCTCGCGCACGGTGTGCAGGAACTCGACGGCGGTGACCTCGCGGACCCGTCCGGCGTCGACGCCGACGTCGCCGACCTCGGCGAGCTGGCGTGCGGTGGGGGTGGCCCGGCCGCGCAGCAGGAGTCCGCTGATCTCGACCGGGCGCTCCGGGACGGAGGTTTCGCCCGAAGCGGTGAGGCGGCGCGCGGTGAGCGCACCCCATTTCCACCGGGTGTCGGAATCTGCGAGAACGGCCACCCGGAGCGCCGCGGAATTCGCGGGGGCTTCGGCGGGTCCGGCCGGGTCATTGGTACGAGGGGGCACGTCCTAGAAGGTAGGAAGCCATTTCATTGGAAGGCCCAACACCCGGGCAACAGATGGTTAACAACAAGTCGACGCTTGGGGAGAGGGCTCCACAAGGGCGTGAACCCCTCTTTCATTCGGGTGCGTTCATTGTTCGGCTGCATGGAGTTCACCCGGAGTACGCCCGGCGGACAGGGCACGCGAAAGACGCCCGTCTAGCGTGATCCGCGTGGTCAAACTCTCCGTCATCGTGCCGTTCTTCAATGTCCGGGCCTACGCATCCGACACACTCAGAAGTCTGCGGGCCAATGCCCGCGAGGATTTCGAGTTCGTCCTCGTCGACGACTGTTCGACGGACGGAACCGCGGATCTCCTGCGCCGCGCCGAACAGGAGATCGAGGGGGTGGTCGTTATCCGGCACGAACACAATGCCGGTCTGGCCACGGCCCGCAACACCGGTCTGAACGCGGCGCGCGGTGAATACATCGCTTTCCTGGACGGTGACGACTGGGTCGCTCCCGGCCATTACGCCGGCCTCCTCGCGCGGACCGAGGCACTCGGCTGTCAGTTCGTGCGCACGGACCACGTCCAGGCCACCGGCACGGCCCGCACGGTGCGCCGTGTCCCGCACGGTCCGCGCGGGGAGGTGAGCGACCCCCGGGGGGCGATCCTGCCCGCGACCCGGACGACGTCGGTGGACTACGCGTTCGCCTGGGCCGGGCTCTACCGCCGGGATCTGCTGGACATGGGGTTGCTGCACTTCACGGACGGTCTGCGCACCGCCGAGGACCGGCCGTGGATCTGGCGGCTGCACCGGCAGGCGGACTCCTTCGCCGTCGTCGGAACGCTGGGCCACTTCTACCGCCGCGGGGTCGCCTCCTCCCTCACCCAGATCGGTGACGAACGCCAGCTGGACTTCGTCCGCGCGTACGACCAGTTGCTGTCCGAGACCGCGTCGGACCGCGACGCGGACACCCTGCTGCCGAAGGCGGTACGCACGTACTGCGCCGTCATCGCCCACCACGTGGGCGCCATCGGCAGATTCGAACCGCACGTGGCCCGCACCCTGAGATCGCTCAGCGCGACAGCGCTCAAGAACATGCCCCAGCCCCTTCTGAACGACGTCCTCGACACCATGGACACCGAACGTGCGGCCGTGCTGCGCAGGCTGCGCCGCCGTCCCGCCGGAATCAAGGAGCCGACCACCGCATGACCGTCCAGATCTTCGCCTCTTCGGGCGCGCACGGCACGGCCGTGGTCGCCGCCGCGGTCGACTCCGGCTGCTTCCGGGACGCGGAGCGCCGCATCCTGCTGCTCTGCGACACCGCGGCGGTCCCGGAGGCCATGCCGCTCTCCTCGACGCTGCCGGGGTTCGCGGGGCTGCGCTCCCGCTTCGACGAGGTCCTGTGGTGGAACGACACCGTCTCCCCCCTGCACCCCGCCGCGTGGACACCCCGGGCGGACGACGTGCCGCTGTGGGAACGGCATCTTCGCCGCGCCTGGGACCTCGGGGACGAGGAGGTCGAGCTGGTGCTGGAGTCCCCGCACGCCTCGCCCGCCCACGCCATCGCCGAGATCTTCACGGACAGCCCGGTCACGGTGTACGCGGACGGCCTGACCGGCTACGGCCCGACCGGCGGGAAGGTCAGCCCGCTGATCGGCACCCGGGTGCGACAGGTGATCCACCCCGACCTGGTTCCCGGCCTGAAGCCGATGCTGCTGGCCGAGTACGGCGTGCCCGCCCGCCCACTGCCCACCGCCGCCCTGCTGAAGGTCTACACCGAACTGGCGGATGCGCACCCGGGGTTCACCGGCTCCCCGGGTGCCGCGCTCCTGCTCCTCCCGGAACCGGAGACGCTTCCCGCCGACGGGGAAGCCGAGCTCCTGCTGCGGATGGTGCGCGGCGCGGTCGCTCTCGGCCACACCCGTCTCGTGCTTCAGCCGCACCCCCGTGCGCCGGCGTTCTCCGCCGAGGAGCTGAAGGCGGAGGCCACCCGTCTCGGTGCCGGACTGACCGTTCCCGCGTTCGAGGTGCCCGGCGCCCCGGTCCCCGCCGAGGTCCTCTTCGAGAAGCTGCGTCCCGCGCTCGTCGTCGGCTTCTCCTCGACCGCACTGCTCAGCGCGTCGGTCCATTACGGTCTGCCCGTGGCCAGGACCGGGACCGGCACTCTGCTGGAACGGCTCACCCCCTACGAGAATCCCGCCAGGATTCCCGTGACGATCGTCGACGCGCTGCTGCCCGCCCTGGACGACGCCGCCGCCGTGCGCGACCAGTCGCCGCCGACGCAGGAGACGGTGGCCGAGGCCCTCGGCGGCCTGCTGGAGGCAGTCGGCTTCGCCATGCGTCCGCGCGTACGCCCGGACCTCCGACCGGCCGCCGAACGCTATCTCTCCAGCCGACTGGACACGCGGACCTGGCGCTACTTCAAGCGCCGTCGGCTCGCCTCGCTCGCGCTTCCCGGGGTCGTGCCCAACCGTCTCGCCTTCGTCCGCCGCAGCACGACGTTGCGGCGGGTGGCCCGCCGCGCCCGCGCCCTCGCACGCCGCTGACCTGGCGGGACAAGGGCGGTGTCCGGACCGGCGCCGGGGCGTCGTACCCCGCGCCGGTC
>NZ_JBHWZJ010000152.1:0-16343 GCF_042728415.1 Streptomyces sp. NPDC060198
CCACCCGCGCGCCCGGCCGCCACTCCTGCCCCGTGCCCCCCGCGATCCCCGCGATCCCCGCCGGGCGGAGGGTGCCGGCCCGAGGGCCGCGGTCAGCTGATCTTGACCGGGTTCACGATGTCGGCGACGAGCACCAGGAGCGTGAAGCAGATGAAGATTCCGGCCACCACGTAGGCGACGGGCATGAGCTTCGCCACGTCGAACGGGCCGGGGTCGGGCCGCTTGAAGACCTTGGCCAGGTTGCGGCGCAGCGCCTCCCAGAGGGCGCCCGCGATGTGGCCGCCGTCCAGGGGGAGCAGCGGCAGCATGTTGAAGAGGAAGAGCGAGAGGTTGAAGCCCGCCAGCAGGAACAGCATCATCGCGATCTGGTTCTGCGCGGGGACGTCGAGGGTCATCACCTCGCCGCCGATCCGGGCGGCTCCGACCACGCCCACCGGGGAGTCGTCGGCGCGTTCACCGCCGTCGAAGGCGGCGTTCCACAGTCCGGGGATCTTGGAGGGCAGGGCGATGATCGAGTCGACGCCGTTCTCGATCATGTCGCCCATCCGCACGACGGAGTCGCCGAAGGAGAGGGGCACGATCTCGCTGCGGGCGGCGAAGCCGAGATAACCGGCGTCCACCCACTTGCCCTCGACCGCCTCGCCCTTGTCGTCCTTCTTCACCACGACGTTCTTGGCGAGCACGGCGTGGAGGGTGACCTCCTGGCCGCCCCGCTGGACGGTGATGTCGGCGGGGCCGATGGTCTGGCGGATGAGGTCGGAGAGCTTGTCCCAGTCGTCGACCCTCGCGCCGTCGAAGGCGACGATCTTGTCGCCCTCGCGCAGCCCCGCGGCGAGCGCCGGGGAGACCGGGTCGCCGGGTTCGCACTTCTCGCGCTTCTCGCTCTGTTCGATGACGCACTTCTGGACCCCGGCCACCTCGGTGGTCTGGGTCTGGAAGCCGAAGGTCATGGCGACGCCGAGGAAGATCGCGACGGCCAGGACCAAGTTCATGAACGGACCGGCGAACATCACGATGACGCGCTTCCACGGCTTGCGCGTGTAGAAGAGGCGGCTCTCGTCGCCGGGTTCGAGCTCCTCGAAGGCGGCGGATCTCGCGTCCTCGATCATGCTCCGCCAGGGCGAGGTGGACCGCGCCTCGATCCTGCCGTCCGGCCCCGGCGGGAACATGCCGATCATGCGGATGTACCCGCCGGCCGGAATGGCCTTGAAGCCGTACTCGGTGTCGCCCTTCTTGCGCGACCAGATGGTGGGGCCGAAGCCGACCATGTACTGCGGGACCCGGATGCCGAAGAGCTTGGCCGTGGAGAGGTGGCCGAGCTCGTGCCAGGCGATCGAGAACAGCAGGCCCACCACGAAGACGGCGATTCCCAGGACCGTCAGCAGGATCGTGCTCAGACTCATGCGTGCGCCTCCGCCGTCGACTTCGCCGAGAGTTCACGGGCCCGGGCGCGCGCCCAGGTCTCCGCATCCAGGACGTCCGCGACCGTCAGTGAAGTTCCCGGGGCGGGGGTGCCGTGCTCGGCGACCACCGCGGTGACCGTGTCCATGATGCCGTTGAAGGGGAGCGCGCCGGACAGGAACGCGTCGACGCACTCCTCGTTGGCGGCGTTGAACACCGCCGGTGCGGTCCCGCCGAGGGCGCCCACGTGCCGGGCGAGGCCGACCGAGGGGAAGGCCTCGGTGTCGAGCGGGAAGAACTCCCAGGTGGATGCCTTGGTCCAGTCGAAGGCCGGGGCGGCGTCCGGTACGCGCTGCGGCCAGCCGAGGCCCACGGCGATCGGTCCCCGCATGTCGGGCGGGGTGGCCTGGGCGAGCGTGGACCCGTCGGTGAACTCGACCATGGAGTGCACGTACGACTGCGGGTGGACGACGACCTCGATGCGCTCGAACGGGATGTCGTAGAGGAGGTGCGCCTCGATGACCTCCAGCCCCTTGTTGACGAGGGTCGCGGAGTTGATCGTGATGACCGGGCCCATCGCCCAGGTGGGGTGGGCGAGCGCCTGCTCCCGGGTGACGTCGGCCAGTTCGGCCCGGGTACGGCCCCGGAACGGGCCGCCGGACGCGGTGACGACGAGCTTCGCGACGTCGGCGCGGGTGCCGGCGGCGATCGCCTGGAAGAGCGCGGCGTGCTCGGAGTCGACCGGGATGATCTGGCCGGGCTTGGCCAGCGCCTTGACCAGCGGGCCGCCGACGATGAGCGACTCCTTGTTGGCCAGGGCCAGGGTGCGGCCCGCCTCCAGCGCGGCCAGCGTCGGCGCGAGGCCGATGGAGCCGGTGATGCCGTTGAGCACGGTGTGGCAGGGGCTCGCGGCGAGGGTGGCGGCGGCGTCGGGGCCGGCCAGGATCTCCGGGAGCGGCTCGCCCGTGCCGTACTCCGCGCGCAGTGCCTCGCGCAGGGCGGGTACGGCGTCCTCGGCGGCGACGGCGACCGTGTCCACCGCGAGCCGGCGCGCCTGGGCGGCGAGGAGGGCGACCCGCCCGCCCGCCGCCGAGAGCGCGGTGACCCGGAAGCGGTCGGGGTTGCGCAGCACCAGGTCGATGGCCTGGGTTCCGATGGACCCGGTGGAGCCGAGGATCACAAGGTCCCGGCGGCCTTCCGTCGCGTCGTGGACGAGATGCGGATCGGCGAGGGGGGCAGGGCTGTCGGTCATGGCCCCCATTGTTGCCGCTTCCGCTGTGCGCGAGGACAGGGCGTCCCGGGTCGCACGAGTCCGGGGCGGCGGATTCAGCCCCGCGCGGCCCGGAATCTCTCCCACTGCGCGGTCATGACCTCCTGCGGCACGCCGCCGAAGTCGTCGGTGCCCAACAGGTCCGCGTGGAACTCCAGGGTGGTGGAGCCGGAGCGCACCACGGTCAGGTATGTGTGCAGCTTCAGCTTCCCCTTCACGTCGAGGACGGTGAAGTGGTAGGCCTTCGCGTCGTCGGCGTCCGCGGCGAAGGCCGGCACCTCGACGGGCTCGGCCGAAAGGTACTTCCCCTTCGCGAGCAGCCGTTCCTCGGTGAAGCCGGAGGCGCACCGGGTGCCTGCCGCGTCGAGCGCCGTCATCACCGCCGCGGCGTCCCCGCCCGCGTACGAGCGGAGGGTGACCTCGACGTCGATGCCGGGCTCCTCGCTCCTGGAGACCTCGCGCACCACCTGCGCGACGGGGTCCGGACCGCCCGTCCCGGCCGCGAGGGTGACGAAAGGTTGGCAGACCTCCGGGTCGGCCGTGTAGTCGTCACGCATCGGAGGGTCGATGAGCGGCTCCGACGCGGCGTAGGACCCCACGGTCTCCCCGTCCGCAAAGGCGGTCTCCGCCAGCTCCCCTTCGGTGGCGGCCCGGGGACCGGACGCGTCGGCGGGCGCCGGGGTGGCCGGTGCGGCGGCTTTCCCGCCGCCCGCCGGTGCTTCCGCCTTCCCGTCCACGTCCTGGCCTCCGCCGCAGGCGGTCGTCCCCGTCAGCAGCAGTGCCACGACGGCCCCGGCGGCGAGTACTCCTGGCCGCCGGGCCCCCCGTCTGCCCCTGTTCTCCGCCTCTGTCACCATGTCCCGCTCCCTCCCCCTCGAACATCCCTACGCGATCGTGATCATGACACGGTGGCATTTCGCGCGCGCGGGAGTTTCCACCGGACGCCCGTGGGCGTCGCGCGGGACGCCCGTCAGCCGGCCTGCGGGACCAGACCCTCGGAGAAGCGCGCGAACACCTCGTGGAAGTCCGGGAAGGTCTTGCGCACGCAGCCCGGGTCGTCGTAGGTGGTGCCGGGGTTGCGCAGCGCGGCGACGGCGAAGGACATGACGATGCGGTGGTCGCCGTGGGTAGTGATCTCGACGGGGCGGGGGGTCCCGGGGTGGATCTCGATCCAGTCGGGTCCGGTGTGCACGGTGATGCCCATCGCGCGGAGGTTCTCGGCGCACGCCTCCAGCCGGTCGCACTCCTTGACCCGGGTGTTGGCCACGTCCTCGATCCTGACCGGTCCGTCGGCGTACGGGGCGAGGGCGGCGAGCGTCGGCATGGTGTCGGAGATGTCCCGCATGTTGACGGTGACGCCCCGCAGGGTGCCGTCCGAGCGGACGGTGGTGGCGTCGTCGGTGATCGTCACGTCGGCGCCCATCCGCCGCAGCACGTCGACGAAGCGCAGATCGCCCTGGAGGGCGTCGGCGCCGAGGCCGGGCACGGTGACCTCGCCACCGGTGAGGGCTGCGGCGGCGAAGAAGTAACTGGCGGTGGAGGCGTCCGGCTCGACTCCGTAGGTGGTGGCGCGGTAGCCGCCGGGCGGCACGGTGAAGGTGTCGCCCTCGCGGGTGACCTCGACCCCGAAGTCCCGCATCATCGCGAGCGTGATCCCGATGTACGGCGCCGAGACCAGCTCGGTGACGTCGATCGTCAGGCCGCCGGCCGTCAGCGGGCCGAGCATCAGCAGGGCGGTGAGGTATTGCGAGGACTCCCCCGCGTCCAGGGTGATCCGGCCGCCCTCGATGCCGGCCGCGTGCACGCGCAGCGGGTGGTGGCCGTCCACCGCGTCGTGGCGCAGGTCGACGCCGAGCTCGCGCAGCGCCCGGCTGAGCGGAGCGAGCGGGCGGCGGCGCATCTGCTCGGAGGCGTCGAAGCGGTACGTGCCCGAGGGCGCGGCGGAGACGAGCGTGGGCAGGAAGCGGGCCGTGGTCGCGCCGTCGCGGCAGTAGACGTCGGCGTCCAAGACGCCGGGTCCGGCCGGACGGCCCTCGATGTGCCAGCGGTCCGGCTCCTTCGTGACCGCGTACCCGAGGCGGGTGAGGCCCTCGGCGAACCCTTCGGTGTCGTCCGAACGGAGCGGGTGCAGGAGGGTCGTGGTGCCGTCCGCCGCCGCGGCGAGGAAGAGGGCGCGGGCGGTGACGGACTTGGAGCCGGGAATCTGGATGACGGTCACGGCGGGTCATTTTGCCGTGTCCGCGCGCGGGGGGCGGGGCGCGTCCAGCGGGTGGACGCGCCCCGGGCACCGCAGGACTCAGCAGTACCCGCGGCGGGCCGCAGGACTCAGCGGTACCCGCGGCGGGCCGCAGGACTCAGCAGTGCCCGCGGCGGGCCGCAGGACTCAGCGGTACCCGCGGCGGGCCTCCGGGCTCACCGGTAGGGGCGGCGGGCGTTCTCGCCCCGGGCCGGCCCGGGGGTGGCGTCCGCGATCCAGGGGCCGTCGCCGCTGGGGTCGATGACCCCCTCCTCCAGCCAGGTGTACGAACCCGCGAGGACCCGGTCGACCACCCGCCGGTCGAGGTCGTCGGTGTTGGCCCAGAGGCGGCCGAACAGCTCCTCCGTCCGGAGCCGGGACTGCCGGCAGAAGGCGTCGGCCAGTTCGTACGCCTCGCGGCCGTGTTCGCCCTGCCCGCGCAGCAGCTCGGCGCGGACGCAGGCGGCGCTCGTCGCGAAGAGTTCGGCGCCGATGTCGACGGTCCGGCCCAGGAACCCCTGCTTGGTCTCCATCCGGCCCTGCCAGCGCGACATGGCGTAGAAGGTGGAGCGGGCCAGCCGGCGCGCGGCGCGCTCGGCGTACCGCAGGTGGTGGGAGAGATCCGGGTGTCCGGCGGGCCGGAACTCCGCGTACGAGCTGGGCACCTGCCCGGGTCCGGCGACCAGTTTCGGCAGCCAGCGGGCGTAGAAGCCGGCCGCCGCGGCACCGGCCCTCGCCTTGTCGGCGAGCGGCTTGTCCGGGTCGATGAGGTCACCGGCGACCTTGAGGTGGGCGTCGACCGCCTCGCGGGCGATCAGCAGGTGCATGATCTCCGTCGATCCCTCGAAGATCCGGTTGATCCGCATGTCGCGGAGCATCTGCTCGGCGGGAACGGCCCGTTCGCCGCGGGCGGCGAGGGAGTCGGCGGTCTCGAACCCGCGTCCGCCGCGGATCTGCACGAGTTCGTCGGCGATCCGCCAGCCCATCTCGGAGCCGTACAGCTTGGCGAGCGCGGCCTCGATCCGGATGTCGTTGCGGTCCTCGTCGGCCATCTGGGAGGCGAGGTCGACCACGGCCTCCAACGCGAAGGTGGTGGCGGCGATGAAGGAGATCTTCGCGCCGACCGCCTCGTGCCGGGCGACGGGCCTGCCCCACTGTTCGCGGACGGCCGACCACTCGCGGGCGATCTTCAGGGACCACTTGCCGACCCCGACGCACATGGCCGGGAGCGAGAGCCGGCCGGTGTTGAGCGTGGTCAGCGCGATCTTCAGGCCGGCGCCCTCGGGGCCGATGCGGTGGGCGGCCGGCACCCGCACCCCGTGGAAGCGGGTGACGCCGTTCTCGATGCCGCGCAGCCCCATGAAGGCGTTGCGGTGCTCCACGGTGATGCCCGGCGAGTCCGCCTCCACCACGAACGCGGTGATGCCACCGGGGTGGTCCGGGCCCTCGGGCACCCGGGCCATGACGACCAGCAGGTCGGCGACGACCCCGTTGGTGGTCCAGAGCTTCACGCCGTCCAGGACGTAGGCGTCGCCGTCCGGTACGGCGGTGGTGGCGAGCCGGGCGGGGTCGGAGCCGACGTCGGGTTCGGTGAGCAGGAACGCCGAGATGTCGGTACTGGCGAGCCGGGGCAGGAAGGTGTCCTTCTGCTCCTGGGTGCCGAACATCTTCAGCGGCTGCGGTACGCCGATCGACTGGTGGGCCGAGAGCAGCGCGCCGATCGCCGGACTGGCCGAGCCGGCCAGCGCGAGGGCCCGGTTGTAGTAGACCTGGGTGAGGCCGAGGCCGCCGTACTTCGGGTCGATCTTCATGCCGAGCGCGCCGAGCTTCTTGAGACCGGCGATCACCTCGTCGGGGATGCGCGCCTCGCGTTCGATGAGGGCCCCGTCGACGTGGGCGAGGCAGAACGCGCGCAGCCGGGCGAGGAACTCCTCCCCGCGCCGGACGTCCTCCCCGGCGGGCAGCGGGTGCGGGTGGATCAGGTCGAGACGGAGCCGTCCGAGGAACAGCTCCTTCGCGAAGCTGGGCCGGTGCCAGTCCTGCTCACGGGCGTCCTCGGCGACGCGGCGCGCCTCGCGCTCGGTCACCGTCGTCCGCGGCGGGTGGGTACGGGAGTGGGCGACCGGGTCCGGGCGCTCGGGGAGGTCCTGCGGGACCTGCGGTGCGGACATGGGGCTTCACCTCTCCGCGGGGCGGATCGGGGGACGGCCTGACGGCGGGTGACCGGCTCCGCGCCCGCGGGGTTGCGGCCGGTGGCACACGTCCGTATCTACCTGATTCGTCCCACCCCCACCACCGCAGCGGCGGGCGCCCGGGGCAGGAACGCCGACTTGCCGGAGGCCGGGCCGGGCGGTGCCCGGTGCGTGCGATGGCGAGGCGGAGGGTCGTCCTCGCACGGGGCGTGCGAGGACGATTCCGACGACGCGCTGAGCGTGCGGTCCGGATGCCACCCGGCAGACGGCAGTTCGACGACCCTCGCCTAGGGTGTGGCCGTGAACACAGAGACGCTCCTCGGGAGCACGGTCCGGTTGGAACCGCTCGCGGCCGGTCACGCCGAAGCCCTGCTTCCCTCGGCGTCCGACCCGGACGTGTGGCGGTGGATGCCGCGGCAGCGCCCGGAGACCACGGCGCAGATGCACGACATGCTCGGCGGGATGATCGCGGACACCACCCGCCGGTGCTTCGCCGTACGGCGCCTCGCCGACGGCGCGGTGATCGGCTCGACCAGCCTGTACGACCTCGATACGAAGCAGGGCCGGGCCGAGGTCGGCACGACCTGGTTCGACCGTTCCTGCTGGGGAGGCCCCTACAACGCCGAGTCCAAGCTCCTGCTCTTCGGTCACGCCTTCGACGACCTGGGCGTCGTCCGGCTCGCCCTGCGCACCGATCACCTCAACGTGCGCTCCCAGCGCGCCATGGAACGACTCGGCCTGGTGTACGAGGGGACGCTGCGCAGCCACATGCGGCGGCCGGACGGCTCCCGCCGCGACTCGGTGTACTACAGCCTGCTCGCGGACGAGTGGCCCGCCGCGCGCGAGCGGCTGGCCGACCGGGTCGCGGCCAAGACCGCGCCCCTGGGATGACCGGGTCCCGGGCAAACGCAGCCGCGGGGCCGGGCACGCCGACGGCCGGAGCCCCCCGCACAGTGGGCTCCGGCCGTGGGTGTCGCGGGGGGACCGCCTACAGGGCGAGGCCGGTCAGGACCAGGACGCGCTCGTAGGTGTAGTCGTCCATCGCGTAGCGCACGCCCTCGCGGCCGACGCCGGACTGCTTGGCACCGCCGTAGGGCATCTGGTCGGCGCGGTACGAGGGGACGTCGCCGATGATCACGCCGCCGACCTCCAGGGCGCGGTGGGCGCGGAAGGCCGCCTGCAGGTCGTGGGTGAAAACGCCTGCCTGGAGGCCGTACTTCGAGGAGTTGACGGCCGCGAACGCCTCCGCCTCGCCGTCCACCTTCTGGATCGACATGACCGGTCCGAAGACCTCCTCCGAGGCGAGGGTGGTCGAGTCGGGGAGCCCGGTGAGGACGGTCGGCGCGTAGGTGGCGCCGTCGCGCTTGCCGCCGGTGAGGAGCTGGGCGCCGGCGGCGACGGCCTCGTCGACCCAGGACTCGACCCGCTTGGCCGCGTCCTCGCTGACGAGCGGGCCGACGTCGGTGGCGTCGTCGGAGGGGTCACCGGTGACCAGGGCCTCGGTGGCGGCGACGATCTTCGGGACGAGGCGGTCGTGGAGCGAGGCGTCGACGACGACCCGCTGCACGGAGATGCAGGACTGGCCGCCCTGGTAGTTGGAGAAGGTCGCGATGCGGGTCGCGGCCCAGTCCAGGTCCTCCTCGGAGGCGTAGTCGCCGAGGACGACGGCCGCGCCGTTGCCGCCGAGCTCCAGGGTGCAGTGCTTGCGCGGCACCGACTCCATGATCGAGTAGCCGACCGGGCCGGAGCCGGTGAAGGAGATCACCGGCAGCCGCTCGTCCTGGACCAGGGCGGGCATCCGGTCGTTCGGGACCGTCAGCACGGACCAGGAGCCGGCCGGCAGGTCGGTCTCGGCCAGCAGCTCGCCGAGGATCAGCGAGGAGATCGGGGTGGCCGGGGCGGGCTTGAGGATGATCGGGGCGCCGACGGCGATGGCCGGGGCGACCTTGTGGGCGCTCAGGTTGAGCGGGAAGTTGAACGGCGCGATACCGAGGACTGTGCCGCGCGGGAAGCGGCGGGTGAGGCCGAGGCGCCCGGTGCCGCCCGCGTCGGTGTCCAGCCGCTGGGAGTCGCCGCCGTTGTACCGGCGGGCCTCCTCGGCGGCGAACCGGAAGACGGAGACGGCGCGGCCGACCTCGCCGCGGGCCCACTTGATCGGCTTGCCGTTCTCGGCGGAGATCAGCTGGGCGATCTCCTCGGTGCGCTCCACGAGGCGGCGTACGACGTGGTCGAGCGCGGCGACCCGGACGTGCGCGGGGGTCGCGGCGAACTCCTCGCGGACGGCGTGCGCGGCGGCGACGGCCTCCTCGATCTGCGCGTCGGTCGGCACGCTGACGGTGCCGACGAGCCGGCCGTCCCACGGGTTGGTGACGGCGAAGCTGTCCTCGCCGGTGGCCTGGCGGCCGGCCAGCCAGAAGGCGTGGGTGGAAGTCATGGAGGTCCGGCCCTTCGGAGGTCGTGTGGTGCGCGTGACGTGCGTCGTACGGCGGCTCGCGCGGTGCGCGGGACGCCCGTCGCACGACGCCCGGGTTCGTGGGGTGCGGCGGCCCGCCGTCGCGGGTGCCGCCCGCCCACCGTAGGACGAGGCCCGGCCCGTGAGGCTTGTCCGTGATGGAGCAGGCGACGACCGTGGGGCGCCTAATTGTCGAAGGTGGAACCGCCCGGACCCGGTCCGCTCAGTCGGCCGGTCCGCTCAGTCGTCCGCCGCCGGTGAGGCCGTCGCCTTCAGGGCCAGCCAGAGCTCCATCCGGACGTCCGGGTCGTCGAGCGAGCGCCCGAGGATCTCCTCGACCCGCCGCATCCGGTACCGCAGGGTGTGCCGGTGCACCCCGAGGTCGGCGGCGGCGGCGTCCCATTGGCCGTGCCGGGAGAGCCAGGCGCGGAGCGACGCCACCAAGTCGCCGCGGCCCTTGGCGTCGTGCTCGCGCAGGGCGCGGAGCATACCGTCCGCGAAGGCGCGTACCGCGTCGTCCGCGAGGAGCGGCAGCACCGAACCGGCCGCCAGTTCCTCGTGCTCCACCAGGGCCCTGCCCCGGCGGCGGGCGACCGAGAGCGCCTGCTCGGCCTGCTTGTACGCGGCGGCGACCGCTATCGGCCCGGCGGGGGCGGAGAGTCCCACCACGAGGCGAGCCCCCTCCGTGCCCTTGTCGCGCACCGGCCGGACGTCCTGCGCCTCGGCGTACGCGGCGCACGCGGCGACCGCCGCGCCGCCGTCCACGGCCAACACCACCAGCCGCTCACCTTCGGGGACCGCCAGGATCGGCTCGCCGGACCGGATGGCCGCCGTGTCGAGGGCCTCGGCGAAGGCCTCCGCCACGACCGGTACGGCGTTGCCCGCCGCGCCGTTCGTGCCCGCCCCCGCCGCCGGCTCCGCGATCAGCAGCCGGAACGGCGCGTCGAAGAGTCCGCCGTAGAGGTCTCCCGCGACGGCCCGCGCGTGGTCGGGCTCGCCGGAGAGCAGCATCCGGAGCACCGCGGCGCCCAGCCGCTGTTCGGCGCTGTGCAGCGCGCGTGAGCGTGCCGTGGTCAGGGTGAGCAGCGCGACGGCCGAGTTGACGGCGTACCGCTCGGCGGTGCCGAGGGCGGCGCCCGTACCGACGGCGAGAGCGCCCCGGGCCCGGCGGCCGGTGCCCAGGGTCTGGAGCTCGACCCGGTCCTCCGCGGCGCCCACCACGGCGCTGGCCGGTGCGGGCCGCTCGCGCAGCCGGGCCACGTCCGGGGTGAGCCGGGCGGCCCGGCGGGCGGCCCACTCCGGCGCCGCCGCGACGACCGCGCCGGAGGTGTCGTACAGGGCGGCCCAGCCGTCGACGTGTGCGGCGAGGCGGGTCAGCAGCGGGGCGGGCCCTTCGGCGGTGAGCGCGGCCCTGGTCAGTTCCCGCTGGGCCTCGAACCCCGCGGTGACCGCCCGGTACTGGTCGGCCGCGATGGCTGCGGAGACCGCCTTGCTGATGGCGATGAACGGGGTCGGCCGGGGCACTTCCAGGAGCGGCATCCCCGCCTCCTCGGCGGCTTCCACGAGGGCTGCGGGGATCGCCTCGTGCACGACGCCCACGGCGAAGCCGAGTCCGGCCACCCCTGCATCGGTCAGCCGCCGCACGTAGCGGCGCATCTCCTCGGGGTTCTCGGCGTCGAGGTTGGCGGCGGTCACGAGCAGCAGCTCACCGCCGTCCATGTACGGGACGGGGTCGGCGAGCTCGCTGGCGTGGGCCCAGCGCACCGGGGTGTCGAGCCGGTCCGCCGCCGCGCGGACGCGGAGTTTGAGGGCCGTGTGCTGGACGAGGGAAGCGAGCGTGGGGGGCATGGAACGAAACCCTCGGGATCGGGTGCGGGTCGGGCCGGGCCGTCGGAACCGGCTCGGGTCTGCCGGTTCGCGATGCGCCGCCCTGTACGAACGGGCACATCCGATTGTGCCAGCGAGGCACAATCGCCACGCCGCCCCGGCGCGACCGCTCAGGCTCGGCCCCTCACCTCATCCGCCGAGCTCCACCAGGAGCGGCGGGGTGCGCTCGCCCGCGACGTTCGTCAGGGAGACCACCGCGTGGCCGGCCGGCACCGCGTACGCCAGCTCGGAGGCCGACCAGCGCTCCCGCTCGACCCTGCGTACCGTCACCGCGTCGCGGGTCACCGCCTTTCCGGTCACCAGCTTGCGGAGCGCGTGCAGGGCGCGGGTGACGCTCTGGTCGGCGAAGACGGCGTGCTGGGCGACCTCCCGGGTCTCCATCCACTCCTTGCCCCACGCTTCGGAGAAGCGCTTGCCGTCCCAGGTGGTGACCCCGGCGAAGGCCATGCTGCAACCGACCGCGCCCAGCAGCGCCGTGTGCAGCCGCTCGGGAACGTCGTCGACGGTCCGCAGGGTGAGCAGTACCCCCGCGTTGACGGAGCGGAGCCTGCGGATGCCGCGCACCGTCTCGTCGGTGACGGCCCGCGTCGCGTCGTCCAGGACGAGCCCGAGGAAGAGGGTGCGGTCCGGGCGCGCGGCGGCGACGGCGGTGAACTGCGCGAGGATCAGCCGGGCGAGCAGCCGGGACGCCTCGGCGTGCGCGCGCTCGGGCAGGTCGATCCTGACCCGCAGCGGCAGCCGCTCCATCGACCGCAGGGAGAACGGAGCGGCGTCCGGCCCGGTGGCGAAGGAGGCGGCGAGCGTCGGCCGGTCGAGCAGGGCGAGCCGGTCGGCCAGGACCGGGCCGGGGTCTCCGGGTCCACCGGACTGCCGGGTACGGGCGTCGAGCTCGCGGAGCATCGCCCGGTGGCCGCCGGCCTCGGCCGCTTCCCGCAGCGCGGCGAGCGCGGCCGGGTGGCCGTCGAGGAGTTCCCGCAGGTCCGGCACGGAGGGGAAGACCCCGTGCACCGCCCGGTACGGGCCGAGCAGCTGGGCCAGCACGGTGACGGCCCGGCGTACGTCGACCGTCTCCACGTCCCCGACGAGCCCCTCGGCGAGCACCGCGGCGGCCTCGTCGGGGTCGGTGGTGCCGCCGTACAGGTCGAGGCCGTGGGCGGCCTCGCGCCCGCCGATCCGTACCACCACGTCGTAGAGGCCGTCCGGCCCCAGGTCGCTGCCGCCCCCGCCCACGGCCAGCACGGCGGCCCGCCCGGCGAGCGCCTGGAGGGCGAGGCATTCGACGGCCGGGCGCACCAGCCGGGCCGATTTGCCGCTCCCGGGGGGTCCGACCGCCAGCAGTGAGGTGCCGAGCAGGGCGGTCTCCAGGGCGACGCCGGACCCGCGGCGGACGTACGGGTTATGCGGGTCGGCGGAGCAGCGGCCGATGCGGACCTGTCCGGTGAGCAGGTCGTGGGGGGCGGTGCGCGACGGCAGGTCGCGGAGGCCCGAGGGGTGCAGGAAGGCGGCTCCGCCCTTGCGCAGCACGGAGTGGGTGAAGGGGGCGACGGTGTCGGGCCGTTGCCGCGCCACGGACCATGCCTGCCGGAGCCGGGCGCAGTCCACGTCGTTCATCCGGCCGGCCCGGACCTCCGCGGTGAGCGTCTCGGCGGCCTCGGTCTGGCCGGCCGCCCGGAGCTCGGGCCAGCGCGCCGGGGAACGCTCGGGGTCGGCGGCGCCGGGTCCGTCGGGCGTGCCGTCCGTCGCGGAGGCGGGCTTGGGCCGGCCGGTGAGCAGGGAGCGCCAGTCGCCGAGGACGGCGAACGGCGCGAGCACGGCGAGGGTGATCGCCGCGTAGATCCAGTTGGAGGCGGCCTGGCTCTGGAGGAACTGCCCGCCCGCGACGGACACCACGAGGGCGAACACCGGGTCCGCGACCGGGATCGTCTCCTTCCACACCAGGAGCTGTGCGAAGCCGGCGAGTCCGAGCGCGGTCACCGCGCGGAAGGGCTGTCCGCGCTCGGCGACGTACCGGCGGAACACCTCGGACCAGTTGCCCAGCCGGCCGCAGCCGTAGAGGAGGACGCCGAAGAGAATCCCCTCGTACACGCTGATGGCGTCGCGGCCCTCGACGGTGGCGGGGCTGTTGGTGCCCGCGTACCACCAGTCGCTCGGGGTGAACGCCCTCAGGGGCAGCAGGCGGTAGGGGAGGTAGCCGTTGCGCCAGAGCGACCAGAGCAGGATTCCGGCGAGTACGGAGATCAGGGCGCCGGTCAGCAGCTGGCGCCCTTCGGCCTCCTCCGACTTCTCGGGGGGCGGCGGCCGATGGCCGTACCGCCAGACGCCCGGCTCCTCGGCCGGGCGCGGGGCACTCAGCCAGGCGTCGACGGACGGTACCGCCGAGGGCGCGGTGCGGGGGCGGGGCGGGACCGGTGGAGAAGGGGGCGGCGGTCCCACGGGGTGGTGCACCCGCCCCGACCGCGTGTCCCGGACGCCGTGCGTGCCGTCGTTCTCCATGAACCGTTCCCCCTGACCAGCCAGGTCCGTCCGCTGCCCCGGCCAATCTAGTGCCTGCGTCGGGTTCCGGGCCGGGCTCGCGGCAGGTCCGTGCGCCGGGCCGGCCCGGCGGACGGTACGCCCGGTTTCGCTCCGTCTTCGTTCTGTCCGCGACGGACAAGGACACGTCCCCACCACTCCCGATCGGAGCATGACCGGTCGCCTCCCGCGCCCCTAGCCTGCAAGCAGCAGAAGCGTCACCCCGTCGGCGTGCCCCCGTCCGCACCACCCCCCAGGAGCCCCTCATGTCCGCAATCCCGCAGGAGCGCCGCGTCGTCACCGCGATCCCCGGCCCGAAGTCGGTGGAACTGCAGGCCCGCCGTGTCGCCACGGTCGCCGCCGGCGTGGGCTCCACGCTGCCCGTCTTCGCCGCGCGTGCCGGTGGCGGGATCATCGAGGACGTGGACGGCAACCGTCTGATCGACTTCGGCTCCGGCATCGCCGTGACGTCGGTGGGTGCCTCCGCCGAGGCCGTCGTGCGCCGCGCCTCCGCGCAGCTCGCCGACTTCACCCACACCTGTTTCATGGTGACGCCGTACGAGGGTTACGTGGAGGTCTGCGAGCAGCTCGCCGAGCTGACCCCGGGCGACCATGCCAAGAAGTCCGCGCTCTTCAACTCGGGCGCCGAGGCGGTCGAGAACGCGGTGAAGATCGCCCGTGCGTACACCAAGCGCACCGCGGTCGTCGTCTTCGACCACGGCTACCACGGCCGGACGAACCTCACGATGGCCCTGACGGCGAAGAACATGCCGTACAAGCAGGGCTTCGGCCCGTTCGCCCCCGAGGTCTACCGCGTCCCGGTCGCCTACGGCTACCGCTGGCCGACGGGTGCCGAGAACGCCGGCGCCGAGGCGTCCGCGCAGGCCATCGACGAGATCACCAAGCAGATCGGCGCGCAGAACGTCGCCGCGATCATCATCGAGCCGGTGCTCGGCGAGGGCGGTTTCATCGAGCCTGCCAAGGGCTTCCTGCCGGCCATCGCGCAGTTCGCCGAGGACAACGGGATCGTCTTCGTCGCCGACGAGATCCAGTCCGGCTTCTGCCGCACCGGCCAGTGGTTCGCGTGCGAGGACGAGGGCATCGTCCCGGACCTGATCACCACGGCCAAGGGCATCGCGGGCGGCCTGCCGCTCTCCGCCGTGACGGGCCGGGCCGAGATCATGGACGCCGCGCACGCCGGTGGCCTGGGCGGCACCTACGGCGGCAACCCGGTCGCCTGCGCCGGTGCGCTCGGCGCGATCGAGACGATGCGGGAGCTGGACCTGAACGGGAAGGCCAAGCGCATCGAGGAGG
Source organism: Streptomyces sp. NPDC060198 (assembly GCF_042728415.1). Taxonomy (NCBI): domain Bacteria; kingdom Bacillati; phylum Actinomycetota; class Actinomycetes; order Kitasatosporales; family Streptomycetaceae; genus Streptomyces; species Streptomyces sp. NPDC060198. Next base: position 15,264 of record NZ_JBHWZJ010000152.1, read on the forward strand.
TCATGAAGGACCGTCTCTCCGCGATGCGGGACAAGCTGCCGAACGGCGACGTCATCGGTGACATCCGCGGTCGCGGCGCCATGATCGCGATCGAGCTGGTGAAGTCCGGTTCCAAGGAGCCGGACGCGGAGACCGCCGGCAAGCTGGCCAAGGCCTGCCACGCCGAGGGCCTGCTGGTGCTGACCTGCGGCACCTACGGCAACGTGCTGCGCTTCCTGCCTCCGCTGGTCATCGGCGAGGAGCTGCTGAACGAGGGCCTCGACATCCTCGAACAGTCCTTCGCCACCGTCTGATCCGTGCGAACGCGAATCCTGCGGAGAGCCGTTTCCCGGGGGATTCGCGGCAGTGGAGTGAGGGCCTGTGAAGAAGGTGTGCGAGGGCGATGGCGGGATCACGTTCCGTCTGTCCCCTCGGCCCCCGCTGCCGTACGGTTTCGGCAGATGAGAGAAACACCCCGTCCGCAGGGGACTGCGGACAGCGCCGGGCCGGAGCTTCCCCCGCACCTGCCCGGTGGCGCCCTGGCGCGCACCACTGGAGCCTCTGGCTCCGGTACTCCTCACCGATCGGACGGCCGCCCGCCCCACACCCCCCGGGGCGCGCGGCGGACCGATCCGGCCGGCCGTCCCGGAACAACCCCCCCTGTTCCCCGGCGGCCGGCCCTCCTCTTTTCCTGGACCTGCCTGATGGCGGCCCTCTTCGCCCTGACCACCTGGCAGGTGGCGGTGGCCGGCCCGTTGCTACGGCTCGACGAGCGCGTCGGAAAGAAGGTCATCGGCCATGGCCCCCAAGGGGTCGCCCAGGTCTTCTCGGATCTCGGCGGAATGCCGGTCGCCCTGCCCGTCCTCGCCTGCGCGCTGCTGTACGCCCTGTGGCGGGGCGCCCGGGGCACCGCGCTGATCGCGGCCCTGACCATGGTGGCGGTGCCGCTGGTGGTCGTACCGCTGAAGGTGTGGACCGACCGGCAGGGGCCGCTGGTTCCCTACACCGGCTACTACCCGTCCGGGCACACGGCGACCGCAGCGGTGGCGTACGGGGCGTCGGCCCTGCTCCTCATGGCGTACACGCCACGACGCTGGATGG
>NZ_JBHWZJ010000153.1:0-16238 GCF_042728415.1 Streptomyces sp. NPDC060198
CACCCCGATCCCTCGGGGTGCGGGCCCGCCTTGTACGTGCGCGAGGCCCGTCAGTCCTCGCCGAGGTACGCCTTGCGGACGGACTCGTCGTGCAGGAGATCCGCCCCGGTCCCCGAGAGGACGATCTTGCCGATCTCCATGACGTGACCCTGGTCCGCCAGGGAGAGCGCCGCCTGGGCGTTCTGCTCGACCAGGAGGATCGTCGTACCGGAGGACCGGAGCTCGACGATGGTCTGCATGATCTTCTGCATCATGATCGGGGAGAGGCCCATGGAGGGTTCGTCGAGCATGAGCAGCTTGGGCCGCGACATCATGGCCCGTCCCATGGCCAGCATCTGCTGTTCGCCGCCCGAGAGGGTTCCGGCGGACTGCTTGCGACGTTCCCCGAGTATGGGGAAGAGGTCGTAGGCGCGCTGGACGTCCTTCTCGATGCCCGCCCTGTCGCTGCGCAGGTAGGCGCCGAGGAGGAGGTTCTCGGAGATCGTCAGCCGGGGGAAGATGTGGCGTCCCTCGGGGGAGTGGGCGAGGCCCAGGGAGACGATCTGGTGGGCCGGGACGCCGGTGAGGGGTTTCCCGTCGAAGACGATGCGCCCGCCTGCCGGCTTGAGGAGCCCGGAGAGGGTGCGCAGGGTCGTCGTCTTCCCGGCGCCGTTGGTGCCGATGAGGGTGACGACCTGACCGGCTTCGACGCTGAAGGAGATGCCCTTGACGGCCTCGATCTTGCCGTAGGCGACGCGGAGGTCCTCGACTTCCAGGAGCGCGGTCATGAGGTTTCCTCCTCGGCGGTGGTGCCGGTGGTGCTCTCGCCGGCCGTGGTGCTCTCCACGGTGTGATGGCCGGCCTGGGTCTCGGCGGCCTCGACCTCGGCCACCTCGTCGGCGCCGGGGGCCCCTTCGAATGGGGTGCCGAGGTAGGCGGCGATGACGCGTTCGTCGCTCTGGACGGTGCTGGGGGTGCCTTCGACGAGCTTCTCGCCCTGGACGAGGCAGGCGACGCGGTCGCAGAGGTTGAAGATGAAGCGCATGTCGTGCTCGATGACGAGTACGGCGATGCCCTGGTCGCGGATGGCGAAGATGAGCTCTTCGGTGACGCGGGTTTCCTGCGGGTTCATGCCGGCGGTGGGCTCGTCGAGGAGGAGGAGTCCGGGGTCGCTGGCGAGGGCGCGCGCGATCTCCAGCTTGCGCTGTTCGCCGTAGGGGAGGTTGCGCGCGAGATGGTCCGCCTTGTGGGCGAGGCCGATGAACTCCAGGAGCTCCATGGAGCGTTCGCGGCTGGCCTTCTCTGCGCGGGTGTGGCTGGGGAGGCGCAGCAGGGCGGACCAGAGTCCGTCGTCGGTGCGGGTGTGGCGGCCGACGAGGACGTTCTCCAGGACGGTCATGTTGGCGAAGAGCCGGATGTTCTGGAAGGTCCGGGCGATGCCTGCCTGGGTGACGAGGTGGGGCTTGGGCGGCAGGACGGTGCCCTTGTAGCTGACCGTGCCTTCGGTGGGGACGTAGAGGCCGGTGAGGCAGTTGAAGAAGGTGGTCTTTCCGGCGCCGTTGGGGCCGATGAGGCCGACGATCTCGCCGCTGTCGACGGTGAGGGAGACGTCGCGTACGGCGGTGAGGCCGCCGAAGCGCATGGTCACGCCGGTGGCGTCGAGTACGGTGCCGCCGGTGGCGGGGGCTCCGGGGTTTTCGGTGGTGTTCGTGGTGGTGGTCACGGTGGTCACGCCCCCGCCTTGGCGATGCCGGCGCCGGTGTCCTCGGGCTGCCGTGGTTCGGGTACGTCGGGCTGGTCGTCCGGGTTCTTCTCGTCGGCTTCGTGGAATTCGAGTTGCTTCCGACGGTCGGCGATGAGGCCTTCGGGGCGGAAGCGCATCAGCAGGATGAGTGCGATGCCGAAGAGGAGGAGCTGGTAGTCCTGCATGAACTGGAGCTTGGCCGGGATGAGGTAGAGGAGTGCGGCGCCGACGAAGGGTCCGCTGAGGGTGCCCATGCCGCCGAGGATGACGGCGGCGAGGAGGAAGGCGGAGTTCGGTGGTACGGCGCCGGCGAACTGGTACTGCTCGGGCGTCACGGTGTAGTTGACGTGGGCCTGGACGGTCCCGGCGAGGCCGGCGAGGGTGGCGCCGAGGGCGAAGGCGAGGAGCTTGAGCCGGAAGGCGTTGATGCCCATGGCGGTGGCGGCGGTCTCGTCCTCGCGGATGGCGACCCAGGCGCGGCCGATGCGGGAGTCGCCGGAGCGGCGGAAGACGAGGACGACGACGGCGGTGACGAGGAGCATCAGCAGGAAGTAGTTGGCGGACCTGCTGAGGCTGAAGGGGCCGATGTCGTGGCTCTCCCCGAAGGCGAATCCGAAGATGTCGAGGTCGGGGATGGAGGGGATGCCCTGGGATCCGTTGGTGAGGTCGGGTCCGCTGTTGCCGTTGAGGTTGTTGACGGTGACGCGGAAGATCTCTCCGAAGCCGAGGGTGACGATGGCGAGGTAGTCGCCGCGCAGCCGCAGGGTGGGGGCGCCGATGAAGACGCCGAAGACCAGGGAGACGCCTGCTCCGGTGAGGGCCGCCGCCCAGAAGGGGAAGTGGATGCCGATCGCGGAGGCGGACGCGCCGGAGACGAGGGCGGAGGTGTAGGCGCCGACGCCGAGGAAGGCGACGTATCCGAGGTCGAGGAGGCCGGCGAGCCCGACGACGACGTTGAGGCCCAGGGCGACGGCCGCGAAGATGAGGATGTTCGTGCCGATGAGCGTGTATTCCCCGGTGGACTGCGTGAAGGGGAAGCAGAAGGCGGCGACGAGGGCTGCGGTGAGGGTGACGTTGCGGTGTTTGACCGTCAGCGCGGTGAGGCGGTTGATGATGCCGGCGCGGTGGAGGGCGGTGAAACCGAAGCCGAAGGTGAGCAGCGAACCGATGAAGAGTTCGGTGTACTCGGTGTCGATGATGAACGAGAAGAGGTAGAGGGCGACGCCGAAGGAGGTGGCGATGATGAGGATTTCGGCCCAGGAGGGGAGTTCGCGGGCGCGACCCGGAGCGGGGGCGGTCAGGCTGTTGCCGAGGACGGCGAGTCCGCTGGGGTTCTCGTCGGCGAGCGCCTGGTCGGCGGGGAGGCCGAAGGCGGCGAGCGTGGCGACGAGCGCACCGGCGAGGCTGACCCAGGCTCCGGGTTCGAGGTTGACGACGCCGCCGAGGTCGACGGTGATGGCGCCGACGGCGTAGCCGGTGGTGGCGAGGACGGCGAGTGCGGCGTAGCGCACGGAGGTGTTGGTGCCGCCGGGGGTGAGCCAGCCGAGTCCTCGGACGCCGTATCCGGAGAGGATGAGGAGCAGGGTGACGAGGGAGCCGGCGAGGGTGAGGACCTGGAGGCCGCCGGGGTAGCCGGTGACGGTGAGGTCGCCGGGGAACTCGTCGGTCCAGGTCCAGGCGAGGAAGGTGCCCGCGAGGGCGACGGCCGTGCCGGCTGTGGTGAGGGCGCGGGCGGTCGCGGGGGGCAGGTCGAGAGGGGCGCGGGTGGTGTGTGTGGTCATCGCTGTCACGCCCGATCCGCGACGCGTTCGCCGAGCAGCCCTTGTGGCCGCAGTAGGAGGACGACGATGAGGAGCACGAAGGCCCACACGTCCTTCCAGGCGCCGCCGCCGAAGAGTTCCATGCCGGGGACGTCGCTCATGTAGCCGGTGGCGAGTGCTTCGGCGAGGCCGAGGACGACGCCGCCGAGCATGGCGCCGTAGATGTTGCCGATGCCGCCGAGTACGGCGGCGGTGAAGGCCTTGAGGCCCATGATGAAGCCCATTTTGAAGCCGATCTGGCCGTTCTTGAGCCCGTAGGCGACGGCGGCGACGGCGGCGAACGCGGCACCGATGGCGAAGGCCATGACGATGATGCGGTCGGTGTTGATGCCCATGAGCTTGGCGGTGTCGGGGTCCTGCGAGGTGGCCTGCATGCCGCGGCCGGCGCGGGTCTTGGAGACGAAGAGGCCGAGGGCGAGCATGCAGACGGGTGCGGCGACGAGGACGAAGAGGTCGCCGCGCTGGACGTGGGCGCCGAGGAGGTCGAAGGCGCTTCCCTTGAACTGGGGGAAGGAGCGGTCGGCCTTGGCGTCCGGGTACCACATCCAGACGGCCTGCTGGAGGGCGAGGGAGAGGCCGATCGCGGTGATGAGGGGGGCGAGGCGGGGTGCGTTGCGCAGGGGCCGGTAGGCGAAGCGTTCGGCGGCGACGCTGACGGCGACGGAGCAGATCACGCCGCCGATGATCATGAGGGGGACGATGGCGAGGAGGTTCCAACCGGAGGGCATCCAGAGGTACACGGTGAGTGCTCCGAAGCCTCCGATCATGAAGATTTCGCCGTGTGCGAAGTTGATGAGCTGGATGATTCCGTAGACCATCGTGTAGCCGATCGCGATGAGTCCGTACATCGCGCCGAGGATGAGTCCGTTGGCCAGCTGTTGCGGCAGTTCGTGCACCGCAGGGCCTCCGTTGGAGTGGTTCGGATATGGCACCGCGCGGGAGCGCTGGTGGCGCTCCCGCGCGGTCGGGTTGCCTGGTGGCGACCGGAGTGGGGCGTGGCCGTGCTTACTTGGTGACGGCCTCGCTGAGCTTGGAGACCCACTTGCCGCCGTCGACCTGGTAGGCGGTCATCATGGTGTTGGTGGTGTCGCCGAACTGGTCGAAGGCGACCGGGCCGGTCACGCCCTCGAACTGGACCTTGGCCATGGCGGCGAGGACCTTCTCGCGGCTGTCGTCGGGGAGCTTGCCATCGTTCTCGGCTGCGACGATCTTGACGGCCTCGATGATGGACCAGGTGGCGTCGTAGGTGCCGCCGCCGTACGCCTCGTAGGCGTCCTTGTAGCCGGCCGTCTGGTAGTCCGCGATGAACTTCTTGGCGGATTCGAGCTCTTCGACGGGCTTGCCGACCGAGGTGGCGATGTCGCCCTGGGCCTTCTTGTTGAGGCTGATGAAGTCGGCGCTGTACATGCCGTCGCCGCCCATGAGCGGGATGTTGACGCTGTCCTTGAGCTGCTGGCTCAGGGGCGCGCCGGCGGGGTACTCGCCGCCGTAGTAGACGGCCTTGGCGCCGGAGCTCTTCACCTTGGTGACGACGGAGTTGAAGTCGCGGTCGTCGGGGTTGACGTGGTCGCTGCCGACGATCTTTCCACCGAGGCCGGTGAAGGTCGTCTTGAAGGAGGCGGCGAGGCCGGCGCCGTAGGTCTTCTGGTCGTCGATGAGGTAGACGTCCTTGATGCCCGCGTTCTTGTACAGGTAGTTCGCGGCGAAGGCGCCCTGGATGGCGTCGGTGGTGGCGGTGCGGAAGTACGTCTTGAACGGGCGCTTCTTGGCCGCGTCGCCGTCCTTCCAGTTGTCGCCCTGGGTCAGCTCGGTGCCGGTGTTGGCGGGCGAGATCTGGGTGAGGCTGGCGTCTTCGAAGGGCTTCTGCATCGACTGGGCGACGCTGGAGTTCAGCGGGCCGACGACGCCGACGAGGTCCTTGTTGCCGATGAACTTCTGGGCGTTCTGGCCGCCGACGGAGGGCTGGGCCTGGTCGTCGAGGGGCTGCAGCTCGAACGTGATGCCCGGGACCGTCTTCTCCTTGTTCGCCGTCTTGACGGCGAGGTCGGCGGAGTTCTTGATGCCGAGGCCGAGGGCGGAGAGGTCACCGGTCAGGGGGGCGTCGAGGCCGATGACGACGGTCTGGTTCTTCCCGCTGCCGCTTGCGCCGTCGCTGCCCTTGTCGTCGTCGCGCGACCCGCAGGCGGTGAGGGAGAGTGCTCCGGTGGTGAGCACTGCGGTGAGTATGAGCAATGAACGGTGTCGCACGAAAATTCCTTTCCCTGGCGCGGCCTCCTCCGTTGAGGTGCCTGTCGTTCGCCAAGCCGTACGTACTGGGTACAGGGCGTGCTGTTGCCGCGCCCGGCGGCACGGTGACTGGCGGTGACTCTAGGCGCAGGTGGTGGGATCGTGGACGGGTGTGGGCAAGGATGTGACTGTCTTGTTATGACTTGAGGAAGGCTTGAGGTGGCGAGGGGGCGCGTGCAGGATCGGGCGCGGCGGATTCCTCTCGCATGGTGAGAACGCCCAGCTCTGCTAAGGGGCTTGAGGCGATCTTGGTCCTGACGGACGAGGTTGTTCGGTGGTCGGCGGCGAGCGGGCCGAGGGGCGGAGGGTGAGGTGCGGAGAGGGTGTCGCGCGCATTGCGCGACTGTTACGCAGTGTTACGTCGGGTGGTTCGCTCCTCCGTCGCGTTCGCGGGGTGGCGTGAAGTGGTGCATCTAACCCCGTGCGATACCCGGGGAGTTGGCTGGTTCTCATGGTCAACCGTTGCTACGTGTAGTGCACATGAAGATGCCCGGCCGGGTGGCTCGCGGGCCCGGCCGGGCAGGTGGGGGAGTGGGGCGCGGAGTGCGCGGGGGGTCAGCCCGCGGCAGGCGCCTCGCGCAGCAGGCAGGTGAGACGGGCGGTGCACACGCGCTTGTCGTGGTCGTCGGTGATGACGATCTCGTAGGTGGCGGTGGAGCGTCCGCGGTGCACGGGGGTGGCGACGCCGGTCACCAGCCCGCTGCGGGCTCCGCGGTGATGGGTGCAGTTGAGGTCGACGCCGACCGCGATCTTCCCCGCGCCGCCGTGCAGCATCGAGCCGATGGAGCCGAGGGTCTCGGCGAGCACGGCGGACGCCCCGCCGTGCAGGAGTCCGTAGGGCTGGGTGTTGCCCTCGACCGGCATGGTGCCGACGACGCGGTCCGCGGATGCTTCGGTGATCCGCACGCCCATCCGTTCGCCGAGGTGCCCGGCGGAGAAGAGGGCGGGCAGATCGATGCCGAGAGCGGCGTACTCGTCGATGACGTCCTGCGGGAACACGGGTGCGCTCTGGTCGCCCATGGGTTCGGCTCCGTTCGTCCGGTGATGTCTTCGCTGTGCGCTCCGTTCTTATCAGAGACCACTGAGCGGACGCTTAGGTCCCTGCCCCGTCGTGTCCGGTCGTGTCCGGTCGAGCCCGGTTCCGGGCGGTTCCGGTCCGGGGCCGGTCCGCCGGGCATTCCCGGGCGGCCACTTCGGGGGAGGATGGCGTTCACCCCGGTTCGATAGGTTGGCCCGATGCGGGGACTGGGTGTCGTGGGATGTCGTCGGCTGGGACTGGCCGGCTCGCTGGGGGTCGGTGCGGGCGGCTGGGTCGCCGGAAAACTTCCGGCGCACGACCCGTGGGGCTGGTGGACGGGCCGGGGCCCGGCGGTGACCACGGCCGGAGCCGCCCTCGCCTACACCGGACTCACCGTGCTCGTCGTCGCCTGGTGGGCGTACGGCCGCAACGGCGCCTGCGCACGGCACACGCTGGTGACGCTCGCCTGGTGGGTGGCACCGCTGCTGCTGGCGCCGCCCCTGTACAGCGCGGACGTGTACAGCTACGTCGCCCAGGGCGCGATGGTTCTCGAAGGGCACGACGTGTACAGCCAGGGCCCCTCGGTCCTGGACCCGGCGGGGTTCGCCGGGGACGCGGCGGCGAGCGTGGGCCGGAACTGGACCGACACCCCCGCTCCGTACGGCCCCTTCTTCCTGCTGCTGGCGCGGGGCGCGGTGGCGCTCACCGGCGGCACCCTGGTTCCCGCGGTCGTCCTGCTGCGGCTGGTCGCGGTGGCGGCGCTGGCGCTGATCGTGTGGGCGGTGCGGCGCCTCGCGCGGGAGTACGGGGCCGACGAGAGCGGGGCGTTGTGGCTCGCGGCGCTCAACCCCCTGCTCCTGATCCACGTGGTGGGCGGAGCGCACAACGACGGCCTGATGGCCGGGCTCGCGCTGACCGGCGCGGTGTGCGCGCTGCGGGGGCGCTGGGTGCTCGGCGCGGTCGCGATCGGGCTGGCGACGATGGTCAAGTCCCCTGCCGGACTCGCCCTGCTGTTCGTCGGTGTGATGGTGGGGAGGGCGTCCGCCGGTTCGCCCGCACGACGGATCTCGACCGGACTGTTCGGGCCGGGACTGGTCGCCGCCGCCACGGTGCTCGCGGTCTCCGCGGTGAGTGGCACCGGCTTCGGCTGGCTGCACACGCAGAGCGTCGCGGCGGGCATCCACACCTCGCTCTCCGTCTCCAGCGACCTGGGGGCCGGCCTCGGCGCGCTCGCCCATCTGACGGCCGGGGCGGACCACGACGCGGTGAAGGCGGCCGTCCGGTTCCTCGGACTCGCCGCGGCGGCCGTGCTCGTCGCACGTCTCGGATGGCGTTCGGCCGTCGGCCGCACCGACCCCGTACTGGCTCTGGGGCTGGCGCTGACGGCACTGGTGGTGCTCTCGCCCATGGTGCAGCCGTGGTACCTCCTGTGGGGAGTGCCGTTCGTCGCCGTACGGGCGTGCCGGGGGCCCGCCGGCCGGAGGCTGGCAGTCCTCTCGGCGGCCCTGGTGTACGAGACGCACCCCTCCGGTTCGACTCCCGCGACCGGTTTCGCCGTGATGGGGGCGGTCGCGGTGGTGGGCCTGCTGCTGCTGCGCCGGGAGGCCGCGGCGGAGCGGACCGGGAGCGAGGGCGGCGGGATCGGCGTCCCCGGGCCCCGCCGCGCCGACACGGTGCGCGACGGGGTTCCGACGGGAGCGGCCCCCCTCTGACCCGCCACCGCCGTGCGGGGGAGTCGCCCCGGCCCGGGGCCTGCGGGCCGTACGTCCGGTCGGTCAGCCGGCGTTCTCGAAGCGCACGACGACCGACTTGCTGGCGGGTGTGTTGCTGGTGTCGGCGGTCGAGTCGAGCGGCACCAGGACGTTCGTCTCCGGGTAGTAGGCCGCGGCGCAGCCCCGTGCGGTGGGGTAGTGGACGATCCGGAAGCCGGGGGCGCGGCGTTCGGTGCCGTCCTTCCACTCGCTGACGAGGTCGGTGTAGGCGCCGTCGGCGAGGTCGAGTTCGCGGGCGTCGTCGGGGTTGACGAGGACGACGCGGCGGCCGTCCTTGATGCCGCGGTAGCGGTCGTCGAGGCCGTAGATCGTGGTGTTGTACTGGTCGTGGGAGCGCAGGGTCTGCAACAGAAGCCTGCCTTCCGGGAGTTCGGGGTACTCGACGGGCGCGGCGGTGAAGTTGGCCTTTCCGGTGGCGGTGGGGAAGCGGCGGGCGTCGCGCGGGCCGTGCGGGAGGGTGAACCCGCCGGGGCGGGCGACGCGTGCGTTGAAGTCCTCGAAGCCGGGCACCACGCGGGAGATGCGGTCGCGGATCGTGCCGTAGTCCTTCTCGAAGTCCTCCCACGGGGTCCTCGAACCGGAACCGAGGGCGGCGCGCGCCATGCGGGCGACGATGGCGGGTTCGGAGAGCAGGTGCGGGCTCGCGGGCGTGAGGTTGCCGCGGGAGGCGTGCACCATGCTCATGGAGTCCTCGACGGTGACGAACTGCTTGCCGCCGGCCTGGACGTCCTTGTCGGTGCGGCCCAGCGTCGGCAGGATCAGGGCGCGGCTGCCGGTGACGGCGTGCGAGCGGTTGAGCTTGGTGGACACGTGCACGGTGAGGCGGGCGCGGCGCATCGCGGCTTCGGTGACGTCGGTGTCGGGGGTGGCGGCGACGAAGTTGCCGCCCATCGCGAAGAAGACCTTGGCGTCGCCGTCGCGCAGGGCGCGGATGGCGCGGACCACGTCGTAGCCGTGGTGGCGCGGCGAGGTGATGCCGAACTCGCGGTCGAGGGCGTCGAGGAAGGCGGGCGCGGGGCGCTCGTAGATGCCCATGGTGCGGTCGCCCTGGACGTTGGAGTGGCCGCGCACCGGGCAGACCCCGGCGCCCGGGCGTCCTATGTTGCCGCGCAGCAGAAGGAAGTTGACCACTTCACGGATGGTGGGAACCGAGTGCTTGTGCTGGGTGAGACCCATCGCCCAGCAGACGATGGTGCGTTCCGAGGCGAGGACCAGGCCGAGGGCCTTCTCGATGTCGGCGCGCTCCAGTCCGGTGGCGGTGAGGGTCTCGTCCCAGTCGGCATCCCGGGCGGCCCGGGTGAACTCCTCGTACCCGTGGGTGTGTTCGTCGACGAAGGCGGTGTCGACGGCGCCGTCGGTCTCCAGGATCAGCTTGTTGAGGAGGCGGAAGAGGGCTTGGTCGCCGCCGAGGCGTATCTGGAGGAAGAGGTCGGTGAGGGCGGTGCCCTTGATCATGCCCTGCGGGGTCTGGGGGTTCTTGAACCGCTCCAGGCCAGCCTCGGGCAGCGGGTTCACCGAGATGATCTTCGCCCCGGCGTGCTTGGCCTTCTCCAGGGCGGAGAGCATGCGCGGGTGGTTGGTGCCAGGGTTCTGCCCGGCGACGATGATCAGATCGGCCTGGTGGAGGTCCTCCAGCGAGACGCTGCCCTTGCCTATGCCGATGGTCTCCACGAGTGCCGAGCCGGACGACTCGTGGCACATGTTCGAACAGTCGGGGAGGTTGTTGGTGCCGAACTCGCGGGCGAAGAGCTGGAGGAGGAACGCGGCCTCGTTGCTGGTGCGGCCCGAGGTGTAGAAGAGGGCCTCGTCGGGGGAGGCGAGCGCACGGAGTTCGTCGGCAATGATTGCGAAGGCGTCGTCCCAGGAAATCGGCTCGTAGGTGTCCGCGCCCTCGGGGAGGTGCATCGGCTGCGTGATGCGGCCCTGCTGGCCGAGCCAGTACCCGCTGCGGCCGGCGAGGTCCGCGACCGGGTGCGCGGCGAAGAACTCCGGGGTGACCCGGCGCAGCGTCGCCTCTTCGGCGACGGCCTTGGCGCCGTTCTCGCAGAACTCCGCGGTGTGGCGTTTGTCGCCTTCCGGCCAGGCGCAGCCGGGGCAGTCGAAGCCGTTCTTCTGGTTGACCCTGAGGAGGGTCCGTGCGGTGCGGCCCACCCCCATCTGCTGCTGGGCCATGAGCAGCGAATGGGCGACCGCGGGCAGCCCGGCGGCGGCGTGCCGGGCTTCCTGGACCTGCGGGGCGTCCTGGACCGGGTCTCCGGTCGGGGGCTTCGTGGCCATGGTGTTCCCCTTCGAGCGCGTGGGTCTCTCCCGTTCGATCCTGTCATGGCGGTCGGGGAGCGCACCCGGAAGGAAGGGGCGACGGAAGCCGCGAGCGGTCCGTGATGTCGGCGGGCCGTGGCAGGATCGTGTATGTGGCTGAGACAGCATCGAAGAAGACGGCAGACAACCGACCGCGCCTGCTCCTCATGGACGGGCACTCCCTGGCGTACCGGGCGTTCTTCGCCCTGCCCGCGGAGAATTTCACGACCGGGACGGGGCAGCCGACGAACGCCGTGTACGGCTTCGCCTCGATGCTGGCGAACACGCTGCGCGACGAGGCGCCCACCCACTTCGCTGTGGCGTTCGACGTGTCCCGCAAGACCTGGCGCTCCCAGGAGTTCCCCGAGTACAAGGCGAACCGCTCCAAGACCCCCGACGAGTTCAAGGGGCAGGTCGAGCTGATCGGCGAGCTGCTGGACGCGATGCACGCGGACCGGTTCGCCGTCGACGGCTTCGAGGCCGACGACGTGATCGCCACGCTCGCCACCCAGGCGGAGGCCGCCGGGTTCGAGGTGCTGATCGTCACGGGCGACCGCGACTCCTTCCAGCTCATCACCGAGAACGTCACGGTCCTCTATCCCACCAAGGGCGTCTCCGAGCTGACCCGCTTCACCCCGGAGAAGGTCGAGGAGAAGTACGGCCTCACCCCGGCCCAGTACCCGGACTTCGCGGCGCTGCGCGGCGACCCGTCGGACAACCTTCCCGGCATCCCCAAGGTGGGCGAGAAGACCGCCGCGAAGTGGATCAACGAGTTCGGCTCCTTCGACGAGCTGGTGGCGCGCGCCGACGAGGTGAAGGGCGTCGCGGGACAGAACTTCCGCGACCACCTGGACTCGGTGCGGATGAACCGCCGGCTGACCGAGATGGTGCGCGACGTGGAGCTCCCCAAGGGCCCCGCCGAGCTGGAGCGCGCCCCGTACGACCGCACCGCCGTCACCGGGGTGCTGGACGTCCTGGAGATCCGCAACCCGAGCCTGCGGGAGCGACTGCTCGCCGTCGACCCGGGCGCGGCCGAGGAAGAAGCACCAGCCCCGGCCGCCGGGGTGGAGCTCGACGGCACGGTGCTGGGCACCGGACAGGTCGCCGGCTGGCTGGCCGAGCACGGCGCCCAGCCGCTGGGCGTGGCCACCGTGGACACCTGGGCGCTCGGCACCGGCACCGTCACCGAGATCGCCCTCGCGGCGGTCGGCGGGGCCGCGGCCTGGCTGGACCCGACGGAGCTCGACGCCTCGGACGAGCAGGCGTTCACCGCCTGGCTCGCCGACCCGGAGCGGCCGAAGGTCCTGCACAACGCCAAGGGCGCCATGCGGGTCTTCCCCGAGCTGGGCTGGCACATCGAGGGCGTCACCATGGACACCGCGCTCGCCGCGTACCTGGTGAAGCCGGGACGCCGGTCGTTCGCGCTGGACGCGCTGGCGGTGGAGTACCTCGGCCGCGAGCTGGCGCCGGCCGCAGCCGCGGACGGGCAGCTCGCGTTCGGCGCGGACGATCGCGCCGAGGCGGACGCCCTGATGACGCAGGCCCGCGCGGTCCTCGACCTCGGTGCCGCGTTCTCCACGCGGCTCAGGGAAGTCGGCGCGCTCGACCTGCTGCACGACATGGAGCTGCCCACCTCGATCCTGCTTGCCCGGCTGGAGCGGCACGGCATCGCCGCCGACCGCGCCCATCTGGAGGCGATGGAGCAGCAGTTCGCCGGCGCCGTGCAGCAGGCCATAAAGGAAGCGCACGCGGCGGTGGGCCGGGAGTTCAACCTCGGCTCGCCCAAGCAGCTCCAGGAAGTTCTCTTCGGCGAGCTCGGCCTGCCCAAGACCAAGAAGACGAAGACCGGCTACACCACCGATGCCGACGCCCTGGCCTGGCTCGCCGCGCAGACCGAGCACGAACTGCCGGTGATCATGCTGCGCCACCGCGAGCAGGCGAAGCTGCGGGTCACCGTCGAGGGCCTGATCAAGACGATCGCGGCCGACGGACGCATCCACACCACCTTCAACCAGACGGTCGCGGCGACCGGACGCCTCTCCTCCACCGACCCCAACCTCCAGAACATCCCGGTCCGTACGGACGAGGGGCGCGCGATCCGCAAGGGCTTCGTCGTCGGCGAGGGCTTCGAGACGCTGATGACGGCGGACTACAGCCAGATCGAACTCCGGGTGATGGCCCACCTCTCCGAGGACGCCGGCCTGATCGAGGCGTTCACCTCGGGCGAGGACCTGCACACCACCGTCGCCTCCCAGGTGTTCGGCGTGGACAAGTCGGCCGTCGACCCGGAGATGCGGCGCAAGATCAAGGCCATGTCCTACGGACTCGCCTACGGCCTCTCCGCGTTCGGGCTCTCCCAGCAGCTCAACATCGAGGCGGGCGAGGCGCGCGGCCTGATGGACACGTACTTCGAGCGCTTCGGCGGGGTGCGCGACTACCTCCACCGGGTCGTGGAGGAAGCCAGGTCCACCGGATACACCGAGACGGTCTTCGGCCGCCGCCGGTACCTCCCCGACCTCAACAGCGACAACCGCCAGCGGCGCGAGACGGCGGAGCGGATGGCCCTCAACGCCCCGATCCAGGGCACCGCCGCGGACATCGTGAAGGTCGCGATGCTCCACGTGGACCGGGCGCTGACCCTGGCGAAGCTGAAGTCCCGGATGCTGCTCCAGGTCCACGACGAAATCGTCCTGGAGATCGCCCCGGGCGAAAGTGCCGAGGTGGAGGGGATCCTGCGCCACGAGATGGCGTCGGCCGTGTCGCTGCGGGCCCCGCTGGACGTGTCGGTCGGCGTGGGCGCCGACTGGGAGTCCGCGGCGCACTGACCGCTGTCGACCGGGAGTCCGCGGCGCACCGCAGTCGCCGACGCCCTGTACGGCGCTGACGAGGCCGGGCACGACGTGCCCGGCCTCCGGCATGTCCCGGGCGGGCGGGGCGGGTGAACGGGCGCGGGCTCGGGCATGTCCTGGGCGGGCGGGGCGGGTGAACGGGCGCGGGCTCGGGGAGTCCGGGTTGCGGGTTCCGGGCTCGCTCCGGGAGACCTGGCGTCAGGAGTCCCGGCCGTCGGCCCCCTCCCGGTGCCCTTCACGGCCCGTGCGTTCTCTGCGGCCCTTGCGATCCGTGCGATCCGTGCGGCCCGTGTGGCGGCCTGTGCGATCCGTGCGTGGTTTCCCGTACTGCTCCCCGGGGCCTCGGGGAGCCCGTCTCCCCGTAGCCGTACCCACGCTCCGCACACCACCAACGAGGTGGCGGGACCAGCGAGGCGGCGAGCCGGAACCGGGCTCGGAACCGGGCCCGGTGCAGACGTCGGGGACGAAGCGGAACAGGGTGCCGGAGGGCACGGGCCACGTCCCCCGGCCCATGGCGAGCCTGGTAGCGAAGAGCCCCGTCCACGGGAGGCGGGGCCGCCGGGAGCTTGTCCCGCACCGAAGGCGAGAGGCAGGACAACTTGTGTTGAACATCGTGAAAAACCCATAAGAACCGGTCAATCGGCTGTGTTGAAGTATCAGAAGTTGCCGTAGGGTCACGGGAGTCCTCGCGCTGGGGAGCGCGAACAGCCGTCGTCGGGGAGGGACCAGACCATATGGCAGCGCAATTCGGCCGTCGCCTGCGCAGAGGGGCAACCAGTACCGCGGTGGCCGCAGCCGTCGTCGCGGCGCTCTCCGCCTCCCAGGCGCCGGGTGCCCCGCTGGGCCAGGCCGCGTCCCCCGGCGGGACCGACACCTCGACCGCGGCCGAACCCGAACAGGACTCCGCCACCGGCGAGGACGGTTACCACACGGACCTGCCGCCGCTGACCACTCCCGGCACCCCGACCGTCTCGGCCGGTCTGCCCGCCACCAGCGCCGAGTCGGGCATTCCGGCCTCGGTCCTCGGCGCGTACAAGCAGGCCCAGTCGACCATCGCCGGCACCGACCCGGCCTGCCGGCTTCCCTGGCAACTCCTCGCCGCCATCGGCAAGGTGGAGTCGGGACAGGCGCGCGGCGGCAAGGTCGACGCGAGCGGAACCACGCTCACCCCGATCCTCGGCCCCGCCCTCGACGGCAACGGCTTCGCGCTCATCCAGGACACGGACAACGGTGCCTACGACAGCGACGCGGTCCACGACCGCGCGGTCGGGCCGATGCAGTTCATCCCGTCCACCTGGGCCACCTGGGGCCAGGACGCCAACGGTGACGGACGCAAGGACCCCAACAACGTCTACGACGCGGCGCTCGCGGCCGGGCTCTATCTCTGCGCCGGTTCCCGGGACTTGTCCATCGACACCAACATCGACCGCGCGGTGCTGAGCTACAACCACTCCACCGCCTACCTGTCGACCGTGCGTTCCTGGTTCGAGTACTACAACAACGGCGCGCACTCGGTGCCCGACGGAACCGGTGTCCTGCCGACCACCCCCGGCCCGGCGACCGCAACCGCCACCCCCGGCCCGGCTTCGCCTTCGCCGTCCACAACTCCCTCGCCCACCCCGTCCCCGGGCGGGACGCCGGGGACCGCCTCGCCGTCCCCGAGCCCCAGCACACCGCCGGGCGGCAAGCCCGGGAACACCCTGCCCAGCAAGCCGCCCACGACCACCACGCCTCCGTCGCCCTCCCAGGACCTCAAACTCTCCGGCATCGAGAACGCGGGAACCGGCACGCTGACCGCCATGGCGGGCCGGGAGTTCGCCGCAGGCGTCACCGTACGGGCCGTCGACGGCCAGGGCGAAGGCTTCGCCCAGGCTCCCGTCACCTTCACCATCAGCGGTGACACCGACGCCCACTTCGCCGGCGGGGCCACGAGCGCCGACGCCGTCACCGCGGCGGACGGCACAGCCGTCGCCCCGGCCCTGGTGGCGGGCGAGACCACGGGCGACTTCCAGGTCCGTGCGGTCGTCGGCACCACCCAGCAGTTCAGCCTCGTCGTCACGGCGACCGTCACGGCCCGCCGGGCCGACGCGGTCACCCGGACGACCAGCACCGCGCTGACCGCCGCCCAGGGCGACGACTTCGCCGACAGCGTCCAGGTCAAGGCAACCCTCGACGGGGCCGTCGCCTCCGGTGTCGCCGTCACCGCCACGATCCTGACCAGTGCCGGGGAAGCCGTTCCGGACGGCCAGGGCCCCAACTTCACGGGGGCCGGCGGCTCCGCCGTCAGTACGCTCACGGGTCTGACGACCGACGCGGACGGTCTGCTCTCCATCCCGCAGATCCACGCGGGCGGCACGGCGGGCACGTACAAGCTGCGGATCACCACCGAGGGCGGCGCCGTCCTCGACATCGAGCTCACCGTCGAGGCGCCGCCCGCTTCCTGACGCCGAGCCCACCCGCGCGCCCGTACCG
>NZ_JBHWZJ010000154.1:0-16228 GCF_042728415.1 Streptomyces sp. NPDC060198
GTCGCCACGACCCGGCCCTTCCGTGCAACCCCTGGTGCCTACTGCGGGTCGAGTCCGTGGCTCGCCAGCCAGGGCAGCGGATTGATCGCTGCGCCGCCGCCGGGGCGCACCTCGAAGTGCAGGTGCGGACCGGTGGAGTTGCCGGAGCTTCCGGAGTACGCGATCACGTCGCCGGCCTTCACCGAACCCGAGCGGATCCTGGTGCTGCTCAGGTGGCAGTACCAGGTCTCGGTGCCGTCCTCCATGGTCACGATCGCCATGTTGCCGTAGGCGCTGTTCCACTGGGTGCGTACGGTGCCGTCGGTCGCGGCCATCACCGGAGTCCCGTACTGCACGGGGAAGTCGATGCCGGTGTGCACGGACATCCAGTTGACCCCGGCCTGGCCGAAGTAGGCGCTGAGTCCGTGCTGGGCCACCGGCAGAAGGTACTTGGGACGGGCGGCCTCCTTGCGGGCGGCCTCCTCCTCCCGCTTCTTCTTCTCGGCGGCCTGCCGCTCCTTGAGGTCGATGCGCTCCTGCGTACGGCTGGCCCGGTCCCGGAAGTCCTCGCCGGCCGCGCTGACCCCCGCGAGCTGGGTGTCCAGCTTGGTGTTGGACGCGAGCGCCTTGACGCCGGCCGTGTCGGCGGCGGCCATCGTCGTGGCGTCGTCCTTGGTCTCGTCCGCACGCCCGAGCCCACCCACCGAAGCCGCCGCGATCCCCGCGACACCCATCACGCACGCGGACGGCACCGCGATCGTCAGCAGCGCGGACCGCTTGGCGGGCGTGCGGCGGCGGGCGCGGTTGCGGGCGGCGGACCGGCCCTCGGACCGCCCTTCGGGCCCGCCTTCGGACCGGACGGCGGGCTGGTACGGGTCGGGCCAGGTGTCCGGGAGACCGGACGGGTCCTCGGACTCCGGCTCCGGGGCGAGGCCCTGCGCGGATTCGGGCGCGTCCCTCCCGTCCGACGCGTCGTCGGGCACCGCGTGTTCGGAGGTCTGGTGTTCCGTGCCCTGGTGTTTCGTGCCCTGGTGTTCGGAGATCTGGTGTTCGGGTGTCGCCTCGTGCCGCGCGGCGGACGGGTAGGACATCTGTTCCGGGACGTACGCGGTCGCCCCGGGCATGGCGTCGAGGTCCGACGCGGTGTTCCAGGCGGTCGCGTCGTAGGCGCCGGTGTCGTACGCGCCCGTGGCGAAGACGGTGGCCGCGTGGACCGGGATGCCGGAGGCGGGGGTGTCGTAACCGGGGCTGTCGTAACCCGGGCTGTCGTAGCCGGGGGTGGCGCCGTAGCCGCCCGCCGCTTCGAAGACACCGGCGGTGTCGTAGTGCCCGGTCTCGTAGGTCCCGGTGTGGTGGGCCCCGGTGTGGTGGGCCCCGGTCT
Organism: Streptomyces sp. NPDC060198; assembly: GCF_042728415.1. Taxonomy (NCBI): domain Bacteria; kingdom Bacillati; phylum Actinomycetota; class Actinomycetes; order Kitasatosporales; family Streptomycetaceae; genus Streptomyces; species Streptomyces sp. NPDC060198. The sequence continues at coordinate 1,361 of NZ_JBHWZJ010000154.1, forward strand.
CGAAGGTGCCGGTCTCGAAGGTGCCGGTCTCGTAGGCGCCGGTCGCGTACGCGGTGGGTCCGTAGTGCGGGCCGCCGGCCTCGTGGGCGGGGGTGGCCGCCGCGTACCCCGCGGTGTCGTACCCGCCGTGGGCCTCGTACGCGCCGTTGGCCGGTGCGGCGGCCTGGTAGGTCCCCGTCTCGTAGAGGGCCGACTCGAAGGTGGTGGTGGGGAAGGCGCCGGTGTCGGTGAAGGACCACTGCCCGGTCGTCGTGTGGGTCGCGTCCTGTTGCCAGGCGCTGGAGTCCCACTGCCCGGTCCCCTCGGGCGTGCCGACCGGCCAACTGCCGGTGGTGTCGTAGGAGTGCTGGTGCGTGGCCTGGTGGGGCTCCGCCGCGTAGCCGCTGTAGGTGGTGCCGGTCTCCCAGGAGGAGCCGGCGGCGTAGGTGGTGTCCTGACCGGGATACGTGTCGTGGTGGGCGGCAGCCGTGGGGCCCGCCGCGAAGGCGCTGTCGTATCCGGATCCGGGGGCGACGCCGTGCTCACCGGGAAGGGTCCCGTAGAGCGGACCGGCGGGGTGGCTGCCGGTCTGTGACGTGTCGTATCCGGCGTACCCGGCGTGGGTGTGCTGGTCGTTCACCAACTTCTCTCTCGCCTCGGCAGCAGGACCAGTCCGGAGTTCAGTGGGGTGAGCCCCGGGAAGCAGTGGCCGCGACTGTACCTGTCGCTGAGTGACGGCCACAATCTTCGGAAGCGTTTGGTCTCGTGGGAAGCGGGCATTCGGGCGCCTTTCGGCGCAGCCGAGGCCTGTTGTTGGCGTTACGTTCGAGGAATCCGTTCTGATTTCCCCCGTACGTGATGACGGAACGTAGTCATGACGGTTGACGTCATGGAAGATCAGTGTCCGAATGCGTTCGGAGGGGGAGATTCGGTGGACGAGGCGATCAGGGGCGGCGAGGGCTGGGGATACGCCCTCCGGTCGGACGAGGACGAGACCGACTTCTGGGGTCTCGCGCGCGGCGCGGAGGGACTGTTCACGCCGGTGGGCGGGGACGGGAGCGGCGGGGGGAACGACGCCGAGGAAGCCCCCGACGCCGGGCTGCGCCGGGTGGTCCTCACCGGCTGTCGTCCCGAGGGCGGCCTACTGAAGGCGGTCGGCCGCATCGGCGGCCGACGCGCCGAGGCGGGGAACGCCTGGATCGACGTGCTCGACCCGGGCGGCTTCCCGATGGGTTCCTACTTCGTCAACGGGGTGACTGTCGCCGGCGTCCGGCCCTCCGCCCGTGGCGCCGGGCTGGTCGACCTCACGGCCGACCTGTGGTGCGAGGCCGAGCCCGGCTCGGGCGCCGTGTGGGACATGGCCAGGGCCGGGGGACCGGACCGTACGGGGCTGTGGCGCGGCCTCTCCACCGACGGGCAATGGGCCTGGTTGTCGGTGGCGTTGCATTCCCACGAGTACCGCCGCAGAGGCAAGACCGAAGCGCCCGGGGGGCGGACGGTAACCCTGGACGGCCGCTACGTCGTCGACCGGAACAGCTTCTGGTGCGCGATCGGTGAGGCCGTCAACGGGCCGCTGGGTTATTTCGGTTGGAACCTGGACGCCCTGAACGACTGCCTGTACGGCGGCTGGGGTACCGCCTGCGGATTCACCCTCGAGTGGACGGATTCCGTCGAAGCACGGGCGCGGTTGGCGGAGCCGGGGCCGTCGAGTGACGGGGAGGCTCCGTTCTTCGACGTACTCATGGAGATCTTCGAGGAAAGGCGCGTCACCGTGGTGCTGAAGTGACGGCAGGCGGTCCCGGCCTCCTCAGGCCACGGTGGTGCCGCCCGTGAAGCTGGTTCCGGCGCATGGCTGACCGGCTGGGCTCGTGGTGTCGGGCAGGGTCGCGCCTCCCGGCGCGTCCAGCACCTGGCGGATGCGGGCGGCGACGGCCGGGTGTACCGGGAGCGCGAGGTGGCCGATGCCCGTGACCCGAATGTTCTCCGCGTCGAGGTCCGGGTGGTCGACGCGCGCGGTGCTCACGGGGACCATCACCCGGTCCAGCTCGCTCCAGAAGGCGACGAAGTGCGTCCGGCACTCGGGCGCCGGGGTGCGCAGCTCCTCGATGAAGTCGGAGCCCGCGCGCATCTGCCGCACGATCGGGTGGGCGCTCGCCAGGGGGGCGACGGCGGTGCCGCCGTGCGGGGTGCCGAGGGTGACCAGGACGCGTACCCGATGGTCACCGCCGAGGCACTGTACGTAGTACCGGGCGATCAGGCCGCCCAGGCTGTGCCCGACGATGTCCACCCGCTGGTGGCCGGTGCGCTCGCAGATCTCCTCGATGTGCCGCCCCAGCAGCTCCGCGGCCGTACGGATGTCACAGGTCAGCGGGGAGTAGTTGAGCGATTCCAGATGGCGCCTGCCGTGCCGGGCGAGGGAACGGCGGAGCAGGACGAAGACCGAACGGTTGTCGATGAACCCGTGCAGCAGAACCACCGGCGGACGGTCGTCCCCCTGGGCCGTGGGCAGTGCGGCGACGTCCGCGGGCAGCGCGTCGAGGTCCTGCTCGATACCGGGGGTGGCCTTACGGCGCTCCGGGGTGAGGCCGGTCGGGTAGAACAGCACGTGTCCGACGAGGATCGCCAGATCCAGCGCGGTGGCCCTGATCAGCGCGGACGAGGTGCGCAGGCCCTGCGGTGACGGCAGGCGTGGCAGACGCGGCAGCACGGTGAGCAGAGACAACAGATTCATGGCCGACCTCCTGCACCGGCACGCGCGAACGGCTTCGGTCCCGCGCGCCTTCAGGGGGTGCCGTGGCGAGGTCGCGACCGGCCCGGGTCGGCTGCCGACGGAAGCTCTCGCCGGTCGAACCGCTCTCGGGGTGCCCGGATCGCTTGGTGGAGGCCCGGGTGGTCGTCTGTTCTGTTCGTCGCTCCGGCGGCCGCGCCGGTCCGGAGCGGGTCCCGGCGGCCGGGATCTCCGGCGTGCCGGCCGTCCGGTTCCTCGGTGGCCTGGGTCGACGGCCGAGGGACCGGACGGTCGCGGGGTCCGCACCTCCGCGCCGTGCGGCTGACGGCGCGGGTGTGCGGCGACCTCTGGCGGCTCCCCTTACGGCCGTCCCCGGGTGGCGGGTGTGCGCCTCTCGATGTAGGGGGCGGGCGTACGGCGAACATGTCCCACAAGGAGATTTCCCCCCTCATGTCCTTCACGAAACAGGACGCGACGGGGAAGGATGCTGAGGATAACGTTCGTTCACATCCGCGGACCGTCGGCGCGAGGGACAGTGCGGTGCTGCGTGGGCTGCGGGAGTCGGTGCGGGCACCGGCTCGAAACGGCGCAGTACGCGGCGCAGTATGCGGCGGAACGCGGCGCGGGACGGCGCGACCGGCGGTGCGGGAGACCAGGTGGAGGCAGTGATGGGTGTATCCGGTCCGATTCGTGTGGTGGTGGCCAAACCGGGGCTCGACGGCCATGACCGGGGAGCCAAGGTGATCGCGCGGGCACTGCGGGACGCCGGCATGGAGGTCATCTACACCGGTCTCCACCAGACCCCCGAACAGATCGTGGACACCGCCATCCAGGAGGACGCCGACGCGATCGGTCTCTCGATCCTCTCCGGTGCCCACAACACGTTGTTCGCCAAGGTGATCGACTTGCTGAAGCAGCAGGAGGCCGAGGACATCAAGGTCTTCGGCGGTGGGATCATCCCGGAGGAGGACATCCCGCCGCTCAAGGAGCTCGGGGTGGCCGCGATCTTCACCCCGGGCGCGACCACCACCGCGATCGTCGACTGGGTCAACGCGAACGTCCGGCACCCCGCGGACGCCTGATGCGGGCGGTGCCGGGCACCCGGTGCGGGGTGCCGGCACCCGGTACGGCCGGTATCCCGCAGCGGTGCGGGCGGGCCCGGCGTCCGGGAGGGCGGTACGGGACGCTCGACGCGGGCGGGCCCTGCGCCCGGGAGGGCGGTACCGGATGCCCGACCGACGCGGACGGGACCGGCGTCCGGGCGCGCCCGCACCGGCACCTGACACGACCCGCGCACCGCCCGCCCGAACGTCCGCCACGGCCCGAATGCGCACCGCCCGCCCGAACGTCCACCACGGCCCGAATGCGCCCCGCCCGCCCGCCCGAACGCGCACCGCGGCCCGGGGGGTCAGGGGCCGGCCGACTCCAGCTCGGCTTCCATGGCCGCTCGCAGCCGGAGGGTGGAGACCAGTCTCTGGAAGGCCTCCGACCAGTAGCCGCCCGCTCCGGGTGAGGCGTCCTCGCGTTCGTCCTCCGTCGTGGTGAGGACTTCCAGCCGGTCGGCCTCACGGGGATCGAGGCAGCGTTCGGCCAAGCCCATGACTCCGCTGAAGCTCCAGGGGTAACTGCCCGCCTCCCGCGCGATGTCGAGCGCGTCGACGACCGCGCGCCCGAGCGGTGGAGCCCAGGGCACGGTGCACACACCCAGCAGCTGGAACGCCTCGGAGAGACCGTGGGCAGCGATGAAAACGGCCGCCCAGGAGGCGCGTTCATCCCGGGGGAGGGTGGCGAGGAGCTTGGACCGCTCGGCCGGTGAGTCCGTCCCCGTGGCGTCGGAGGGGGGCGCGGTGGGAAGGCCGAGCAGCGCCCGCGCCCACTCCTGGTCCCGCTGTCGTACGGCGGCGCGGCACCAGGCGGCGTGCAGATCGGCGGCCCAGTCGTCGGCCACCGGCAGCCCGACCACCTCCCGCGCCGTGCGTCCCCCGAGCTTCGCCGACCAGATGGCGAGAGGGGTCGACTCGATCAACTGACCGAACCACCACGATCGTTCCCCCTTCCCCGTCGGCGGTACGGCCACTACGCCGTCCCGTTGCATCGAGGCGTCGCACTCGTACGGTGCCTCGATGACCAGGGAGGGTCCGCCGGGGTTCGGCGCGAGGCCGCCGGACCCGCGGTCCAGGCCGATGCAGGAGACCGCGCGGGCGGCCATCCGACGGCCGAACGCCGTGTCGGGCAGAGTGGAGAGGAGTTCGGCGGCGGTGGCCCGGACGTTGCGACTGCGATCGCCGAGCGCCTCCTCCAGGAAGTCCTCGTCCGCTCCGGAGAGCTTGGCGCGGAGAGTGTCGAGGAACATCAGCCGGTCCTCGGCGCGCTCGGTGGCCCAGCTGCCCGCGAGCAGGTCCCGGGCCGCGTCCGGATCACGGAGCCGTACAGCACTGAGCAGCGCGATGCGCTCGGTGAACAGCCCCTCCTCCCACAGTGCGCGCACCGCGTCCGCGTCGGCACCGCCGTCGGGCCCGCCCCGGACGGCGGCCTGCGGGGCCCCGTCACGCAGGGCGAAACGCCAGTCCGTGTTCAGACCGGCCAGCCAGCGGCCACGCGGACCGGCGAAGACCAGCGCGTGCGGACGCAGGTCGGTACGGGCCCGCGCCGCGTCCAGCAAGGGCGGGAGCAACGCCGCGGGGGCGCGGTAGCCGTGGCGGTTGGCGGCGGCCAGCCACTGCGGGATCAGTTCCGTCAGGTCGGGGGCCGTGCCGCGTCGGCCGCCGGGGGAACCGCCCGTCCGGTCCGCGAGGAGCTGCGCGAGACGGCGGCGGGCCGCCGGGGGCAGTGGTGGGCGGGGGTCCTCGGGGGCCCGCTCGGGGAGCACTCCGGCCGGCGCGGGTTGCAGCCCCGCCCGACGGCGCACGGCGTGCACCGCCGCCGCGTCCAGCAGGGCGGTCGGACCGCAGGGCGTGCCGTCCGGGGCGTGAGCCGGACGGCGGTCCGTACCGAGGAGGGCTCGGGTGACCAGCTCGTCCCACTGGTCGTCCCCCCGGTCGGGCCACGGCGGAGGGCCGGCCGGGTGCCGGGCGCCCGTGGGGTCCGGAGCGGTGGCGTGGGGGTGGTCGTGATCCGGGTGACCGGGCCCGGAAGTCGGCGAGTGCGTCGAGGACATGGGTTCACCTCCGGCAGACGGGTCGCGTACGGGTGTGTGGGGTGGCGTGGGCTGGGGAGCGTGGTGACGGAGAGGTCCGGGGCGGACTCTCCGGACTGTCGCGCGCCGTCCGGTCAGGTCAGGTCAGGACCACGGTCTCGACCGGACCGGATCCGTCCCGCCGGCCGGCGCTCTCGCCCTCACCGGCGGACCAGGCCGTCAGGGGGGCGAAGCCGCGCGGGCCCAGTTCGCCGAAGAGCGTGACCGGGCTGCCGCCCGACAGTGCGGCCAGCCGCCAGAGCCCCGGCCTGGAGCGCGGGTCCCCCGCTATCGGCAGGGCGGTCCCGGTTCCCTCGTCGGCCAGTTGCCAGCGGATCGCGGAGGGAATGGGTATCACCGCGTCCAGCACCACCGGATGCCTCTGCGACCAGGGGTCCTCGCCCAGTGCGCGGCCGTACTCGGCGAGGGCCTCGGTGGGGGAGACGCCCGCCGGGGGTGCGGGTGCGGGCTCCGGGGCGCCGAACACCGGTCCCAGCTCGGCGCGCCGCCCCGCTCCCGGGTGCGGCGTCAACTCCGCCTCCAGGACCGCGCCCACCGGAAGGGACCGCTCCGGGGCGCGGCCCCCCGCTCCGTAGGAGAGCAGCACCACCGTGCGGCCCGACCCGGCTCCGCGCAGCCAGATACGGCGAGTGACGAGCTTGCCGTCCGGGACGTCGTACTGGGCGAGCACCCGCCAGCGGTCGCGCACCGGCGGGCCGACCGGCGCGGACGGCAGCCCCACCCGGGTGCGGACCGTCGCCGCCAGGGGTTCGGGCAGTCGATCACGGTGCATCCAGGCGGTGTTGAGCAGATGCAGCAGTCCGCACTCCTCCAGCATCCGCATCGGCCATCCCGGGCCGGAGGAGGGCAGCGAGCCCAACTCCCGCACTCGCACCGCGAGTCCGGGAGCCTGGGAGTCGATCATCCGTGCAGCGGTCTCCTCCCAGTGGTCGTCACCGGACTGCCCGGACACCGCGAGGCCGGAGCGCAGGAGGTCGGCGAGGCGCTCTTCCAACTCCCTCGCTCCGTCGGTGATCCGGGCGGCCCTGCGCTCGGCGCGCTTCCGCGCCGCCTCGGCGTCGGCCGGGACGGCAGGCGTGCGACCCGCCGGACCGGTGGTCCGCGCGGACTCTCCCTCATGAGACAGCAGCATGGCGACGACGTTAGGACCCCCCACTGACAATCGCGCTGACCTGCGGTGACGGTGAGTGAGGGGTTGATTGTCAGTGGCGTGGTGCACGGTGGTGACACATCGGACCGAGCGATGAGCGATCTGGAGGGGGACCATGACCGTGTACGAACGAGCCGGGAAGAACGCGGCCACCGGGCACGCGCCGGACGGCGGCACGCCGGGCGCCGACGCTCAGCCGGGGGCACTGCCGGACGGAGCACCGCCGGACGGGAGGCTGCCCGGGGGAACGCCGCCGGACGGGGCGCTGCCCGACGCGGGCGCGAGGGCGCTCCGGCCGCACGCGGAGGTCGCGTTCGCCGACGAACTCAAGGCGCTGGCCGACGCCGACGACCGTCCCAGACCCGCCCGTTGGCGCCTCTCTCCGTGGGCCGTCGCCACCTATCTGCTCGGTGGGACACTCCCGGACGGCACGGTGATCACCCCCAAGTACGTGGGCCCACGCCGGCTCGTCGAGGTCGCCGTGACCACGCTCGCCACCGACCGCGCCCTGCTGCTCCTCGGCGTCCCCGGCACCGCCAAGACCTGGGTCTCCGAGCACCTGGCGGCGGCCGTCAGCGGGGACTCGACCCTCCTCGTCCAGGGCACGGCCGGCACGCCCGAGGAAGCGATCCGGTACGGCTGGAACTACGCGCAGTTGCTCACCCACGGCCCGAGCCGTGCCGCCCTGGTGCCCGGCCCGCTGATGCGCGCCATGGCCGAGGGGCTGACCGCCCGGGTGGAGGAGCTGACCCGTATCCCGGCCGACGTACAGGACTCGCTCATCACGATCCTCTCGGAGAAGACCCTTCCCATCCCCGAGCTGGGGCAGGAGGTCCAGGCGGTCGGAGGATTCAACCTCATCGCCACCGCCAACGCCCGTGACCGGGGCGTCAACGAGCTGTCCAGCGCGCTCCGCCGCCGCTTCAACACCGTCGTGCTGCCGCTCCCGGCGACGCCCGAGGACGAGGTGGACATCGTCTCGCGACGCGTCGAGCAGCTGGGCCGTGCCCTGGACCTGCCGGCCGCGCCGGAAGGGCTGACCGAGATCCGGCGCGTGGTCACCGTCTTCCGCGAACTGCGCGACGGCGTCACCACGGACGGCCGCACCCGGGTCAAGTCCCCCTCGGGCACGCTCTCCACCGCCGAAGCCATCTCCGTTGTGACCCACGGCCTGGCACTCGCCGGCCACTTCGGCGACGGGACACTGCGCCCGGGTGACGTGGCCGCCGGAATCATGGGGGCGGTCGTCCGTGATCCGGCGGCGGACCGGGCCGTCTGGCAGGAGTATCTGGAGACCGTCGTCCGTGAGCGGGACGGCTGGAAGGACTTCTACCGGGCCTGCCGCGAGGTCTCGCCATGACCTCGCCCCGCACGGCTCCCTCATCAGTGCCTCCGGCGCCCGGGGCCCGGGGACCGCTGCTGCTGGGCGTGCGGCACCACGGCCCGGGGTCCGCGCGTGCCGTGCTGGCCGCACTGGAGGCGGTGCGGCCGCGTGCCGTGCTGGTCGAAGGGCCGCCGGAGGGAGACGCGTTGCTGGCGCTCACCGCCGATCCGGACATGCGGCCCCCGGTGGCGCTGCTCGCGCACGCCGAGGACGATCCGGGGCTGGCGTCGTTCTGGCCGATGGCGGAGTTCTCGCCGGAGTGGGTCGCGATCCGCTGGGCGCTCGCGCACGGGGCGGCCGTCCGCTTCATCGACCTGCCCGCCGCCCATGCGCTGGCACTCGCGGCGGCGGCCCAGGGCGAAGGGCAGGGGGAGACCGCGCCGGCTCCGCCCGACCCGATCGCGGTGCTGGCCGACGCCGCTGGCCACGACGACCCCGAGCGGTGGTGGGAGGACGTGGTCGAACACCGGTCCGCGGCGACCGGCGCCGACCCCGTCGCCCCGTTCACCGCGCTGGCAGAAGCGATGACGGTGCTGCGCGAGACGTATGGGGACGGCGGGCACCCCCACGACGCCGTGCGCGAGGCATTCATGCGCATTCGACTGCGGGCGGCACGCAAGGAGTTCGGCGACGAGGTCGCGGTCGTCTGCGGCGCCTGGCACGTGCCCGCCCTCGCCGCGCGGACGACCCTCACCGCCGACCGCGCCCTGGTGAAGGGGCTTCCCAAGGTCAGGACCGCCATGACCTGGGTGCCCTGGACGCACCGTCGGCTGGCCCGGCGCAGCGGATACGGCGCAGGGATCGAGGCCCCCGGCTGGTACGCCCACCTCTTCCACGCCCGGGACCGGCCCGTCGAGCGATGGATGACGAAGGCCGCGGGTCTGCTCCGCGAGGAGGACCGGTTCGTCTCACCCGCCCACGTCATCGAGGCGGTACGGCTCGCCGGGACGCTCGCGGCCCTGCGCGGGCGCCCGCTCGCCGGACTCGACGAGGCCACCGACGCGGTCCGGGCCGTCATGTGCGACGGGTCCGACGTGCCCCTCGCCCTCGTCCACGACGGACTCGTGGTCGGTGAGGCGCTCGGCGAGGTCCCCGACGGCGCACCGGCCGTGCCGCTCCAGCGGGACCTGAGCCGGCAGCAGCGCACCCTGCGCCTGAAGCCGGAACCGCCGGACCGCGAGGTGGAGTTCGACCTCCGCCGGGACACCGACGCGGCGAGGAGCCGACTGCTGCACCGGCTGCGTCTTCTCGCCGTGGACTGGGGCTCACCCGTGGCCGGACGGGGGAGTACCGGCACCTTCCGGGAGACCTGGCGGCTGCGGTGGGAGCCGGAGCTCTCGGTCCGGATCGCGGAGGCGGGCACCTGGGGCACCACCGTGCTCACCGCCGCGACCGCCAAGGCGGAGTCGGACGCCCGGAACGCGACCACCCTCGCCGAGATCACGGACCTCGCCGAACTCTGCCTCCTCGCCGCTCTGCCCGAGGCCCTGCCGGTGGTCATGCGGGCCCTCGCGGACCGGGCCGCGCTCGACGCGGACGTGACCCGCCTCGCCGAGGCCCTCCCCGCGCTGGCCCGGTCGCTGCGGTACGGCGACGTACGGGGCACGGACACCGCCGCCCTCGGCGAGGTCGCCGCCGGAGTGGCGACACGGATCTGCGTCGGGCTCCCCGCCGCGTGCACGGGCCTGGACGCCGACAGTGCGGAGGCGATGCGCCGCACGGTGGACGAGGTGCACGGCGCGATCACCCTTCTGCCGGCCCCGGACGGGCCGGGCGCCCTGGACGGGCCGGGCGCCCTGGACGGGCCGGGCGCCCTGGACGGGCCGGGCGCCCTGGACGGGCCGGGCGCCCTGGACGGGCCGGGCGCCCCGGCCGGGCCGGGCGCCCCGGACGGGCAGACGCCCTCGAACGCCCCGGAGGCCTCGGACGCCGCGGACGCCTCGGACGGCCCGGACGCCCCGGGCGGCGAGGGGCTGCGGGGCCGCTGGGCGGCGGTGCTCCACAAGCTGTCCTCCCGGGACACGGTCGCCGGTGTCGTGCGCGGTCGCGCCGCCCGGCTGCTGCTGGACGAGGGCCGGCTCGGCGACGACGAGGCCGCGCGGCTCATGGGCCTCGCCCTCTCGCCCGGCACCCCGCCCCCGCACGCCGCCGCGTGGATCGACGGCTTCATCGGAGGAGCCTCCGGCGGCGGGATGCTGCTCGTGCACGACGAGCGGCTCCTCGCCCTCGTGGACGGGTGGCTGACCGGCATACCCGACCACGCCTTCGCGGACGTGCTGCCGCTGCTCCGCCGCACCTTCTCCGCGTACGAACCCGGCGTACGGCGCACTCTGGGGGAGCTTGCCCGCCGGGGCCCTGCCGCGGGCGGGCGGGCGCGCGGGCCCGGCACGGAAGCCGCTCTGCCCGGATACGGCCCGGAGCTGGACGGGCCCCGCGCCGACGCCGTACTCCCGGTGCTGCGCCTGGTTCTGGGCCGTTCCTGAGGCGGCCCAGGGACCGAAGGACGCGTCCCGGAACACACCGAGGGCGCCCGGCCGAACCCCGGCCGGCCCGACTGCCCCGCCCGGCCGAACCCCGGCCGGCCCCACTGCCCCGACCGGCCGGATCCCGATCGGTACTTCCACGTAGCGGAGTTGATCGACCGTGACGACACGCGCCCCCGGCTCCGGGCAGCCCCCGGAGCCCCGACGCCCCCTGCCCGAGAGGACATCCGGCGACGAGCGGCTGAGGCGGTGGCGGCTGGTGCTGGGCTCCGACAGCGCGGAGTCCACCGGCCACATCCCCGAGGGCCGGGACGCCGTGATGGACCGTACCCTCACCGCGCTCTACGGCGGCGGGAAGAACCCGGGCACCCGGACACCCGGCGAGCGCGGCGCCGGACTCGGCGCGTCCGCTCCCGCCGCGGCCCGCTGGCTCGGCGACATCCGTACGTACTTCCCCGCCCCGGTCGTCCAGGTCATGCAGCGGGACGCGATCGAGCGGCTCGGCCTCGCCGCCCTGCTGCTGGAACCCGAGCTGCTGGACGCGGTCGAAGCCGACGTCCACCTCGTCGGCACCCTTCTCTCGCTCGGCGGGGCGATGCCGGAGACCACGCGGGAGACGGCCCGCGCGGTGGTGCGCAAGGTCGTCGCCGACCTGGAGAGGAGGCTGGCGGGCCACACCCGGGCGACCCTCACCGGCGCCCTGGACCGGTCCGCGCGGACGAGCAGACCGCGCCACCGCGACATCGACTGGAACCGCACCGTCCGCGCCAACCTCAAGCACTGGGTCCCGCTCCCCGCAGCGGACGGCGCGGCCCCTCCGAACGGAGGTGCCGGCGCCGGCACGGTGGTCCCTGAGCGGCTCATCGGTTACGGCCGCGTGGGCCGGACCGTGCGCAAGGAGGTCGTTCTCTGCGTCGACCAGTCGGGTTCGATGGCCGCCTCCGTCGTCCACGCGGCCGTCTTCGGTGCGGTCCTCGCCTCGATGCGCTCGCTGGACACCCGGCTGATCGTGTTCGACACGGCCGTCGTGGACCTCACCGACCGACTGGACGACCCCGTCGACGTGCTCTTCGGCACCCGGCTCGGTGGCGGGACGGACATCAACCGGGCCCTCACCTACTGCCAGGCGCGCATCACCCGTCCCGCCGACACCGTCGTCGTGCTGATCAGCGATCTCTACGAAGGCGGGATACGCGACCGGATGCTCCAGCGGGTCGCGGCGATGAGGGACGCCGGAGTGGAGTTCGTGGCGCTGCTCGCGCTCTCGGACGAGGGGGCGCCCGCGTACGACCGCGACCACGCGGCGGCCCTGGCCGCCCTCGGGGTCCCCGCGTTCGCCTGCACCCCCGACCTCTTTCCGGAAGTGATGGCGGCAGCCCTGCGGAAGCGCCCCCTGCCGGTCCCGGAGCGGTAGCGTCCGAGCGGTGCGGCCCCGCGCCCGGACCGGCGGGGTGGTCCTTCTCTCACCGGCCCGAGGGTTGAGGGGACGCGTCCGCGGTCGTCGCCCCGCCCGTTCCGCCCGCACCCCCGCTGACCAGCGCGGCCACAGGTGCGGGAGCGTGCCGTTTTGTCCCCTCCGGCCCGGTCACCAGCGACGTCTGTGACCGTAATCACCGCTCGTGCGCGATCTCCGATTTAGGGTCGGGCGGAGCGCGGGGATAACCTGCCGGATGGACATGCCGCGTACCGGACACCGTGTACGCATTCCTGGTGACAGCGCAGTCACGTTTGCCCCTCGCGGCACGCCCACGCATCAAACCAACCGCGAGACCACTAAAAGGGACGGACGCGCGTGGACCTGTTCGAGTACCAGGCGAGGGACCTCTTCGCCAAGCACGGTGTACCGGTGCTGGCCGGTGAAGTCATCGACACGCCTGAGGCAGCCCGCGAGGCGACCGAGCGGCTGGGCGGCAAGTCCGTCGTCAAGGCGCAGGTCAAGGTCGGCGGCCGCGGCAAGGCCGGCGGCGTCAAGCTCGCCGCCACGCCGGACGAGGCAGTCGCCCGGGCGACCGACATCCTCGGCATGGACATCAAGGGCCACACGGTCCACAAGGTGATGATCGCCGAGCTGTCCCCCGAGATCGAGGCCGAGTACTACGTCTCGTACCTCCTCGACCGCACCAACCGCACCTTCCTCGCCATGGCGTCGGTGCAGGGTGGCATGGACATCGAGGAGGTCGCGGAGAAGACCCCCGAGGCCCTCGCGAAGGTCCCGGTCAACGCCGTCGACGGCGTCGACATCGTCAAGGCCCGCGAGATCGTGGCCCAGGCGAAGTTCCCGGCCGACGTGGCCGAGGGTGTCGCCGAGGCGCTGGTGACCCTGTGGGACACCTTCGTCGCCGAGGACGCGCTCCTCGTCGAGGTCAACCCGCTGGTGAAGACCAAGGACGGCCGCATCCTGGCCCTGGACGGCAAGGTCTCGCTCGACGAGAACGCCGACTTCCGCCAGCCCGGTCACGAGGCGCTCGAGGACAAGGCCGCGGCCAACCCCCTCGAAGCCGCCGCGAAGGCCAAGAACCTCAACTACGTCAAGCTCGACGGCGAGGTCGGCATCATCGGTAACGGTGCCGGTCTGGTCATGTCGACCCTGGACGTCGTCGCGTACGCCGGTGAGAACCACGGCAACGTGAAGCCCGCCAACTTCCTCGACATCGGTGGCGGTGCCTCCGCCGAGGTCATGGCGAACGGCCTGGAGATCATCCTCGGCGACCCGGACGTCAAGTCCGTGTTCGTCAACGTCTTCGGTGGCATCACCGCTTGTGACGAGGTCGCCAACGGCATCGTCCAGGCGCTCGCGCTGCTGGAGAGCAAGGGCGAGAAGGTCGAGAAGCCGCTCGTCGTGCGTCTCGACGGCAACAACGCGGAGCTGGGTCGCAAGATCCTTTCCGACGCCAACCACCCGCTGGTCCAGCGTGTGGACACCATGGACGGCGCGGCCGACAAGGCCGCCGAGCTCGCCGCGGCTGCGAAGTAAGGACGAGGGACTCCACACCATGGCTATCTTCCTCACCAAGGACAGCAAGGTCATCGTCCAGGGGATGACCGGCGCCACGGGCATGAAGCACACCAAGCTCATGCTGGCCGACGGCACCAACATCGTCGGTGGCGTGAACCCGCGCAAGGCCGGCACGACCGTCGACTTCGACGGCACCGAGGTCCCGGTCTTCGGCTCCGTCGCCGAGGCGATGGAGAAGACGGGCGCCGACGTGTCCGTCCTCTTCGTGCCGCCGGCCTTCGCGAAGGCCGCCGTCGTCGAGGCGATCGACGCCGAGATCCCCCTCGCCGTCGTCATCACCGAGGGCATCGCCGTCCACGACTCCGCCGCCTTCTGGGCGTACGCGGGCTCGAAGGGCAACAAGACCCGGATCATCGGCCCCAACTGTCCGGGTCTGATCACCCCCGGCCAGTCCAACGCCGGCATCATCCCGGGCGACATCACCAAGCCCGGCCGCATCGGTCTCGTGTCCAAGTCCGGCACGCTGACCTACCAGATGATGTACGAGCTCCGTGACATCGGCTTCTCCTCCGCCGTCGGCATCGGTGGCGACCCGGTCATCGGTACGACGCACATCGACGCCCTCGCGGCGTTCGAGGCGGACCCCGACACCGACCTCATCGTCATGATCGGTGAGATCGGTGGCGACGCCGAGGAGCGTGCCGCCGACTTCATCGCGAAGAACGTCACGAAGCCGGTCGTCGGCTACGTCGCGGGCTTCACCGCGCCCGAGGGCAAGACCATGGGCCACGCCGGCGCCATCGTCTCCGGCTCCTCCGGCACCGCCGCCGCGAAGAAGGAGGCCCTCGAGGCCGCAGGCGTGAAGGTCGGCAAGACGCCGACCGAGACCGCCAAGCTGGCGCGCGAGATCCTCGGCGCCTGATCACGGGCAACGCGGCGGCCTCGCCGCCGCACCCCGTGTGAACGCGTCACGACGGCGCGGGCCCGTACCC
>NZ_JBHWZJ010000155.1:0-16177 GCF_042728415.1 Streptomyces sp. NPDC060198
CACTGCGGCTGGGGGTCGCCGGCCCCGTCGGCACCGGGAAGAGCTCCATCCTGGCGGCGCTCTGCCGGGCGCTCGCCCCCCCCCGTACCCCCGACATACCACCGCACCGCCCGTACGACCCGTGCCCCCGGCCCGCGACGAACCGGACCGGGGGCTCACCGGCGACAGAGGGAGTGACCGTGACCATGACGAGTACGGACGCCGCGACCGAGGGCCACGAGGCCGCGGCGCTCCTGGAACGGACCCGGGCCGTCGTCGACCCGCAACTGCGCGCCGCGGTGGCGTCGCTGCCCGGTGGGATGCGCAGGGTGGCGATGTACCACTTCGGCTGGGCGGACGCCGAGGGGAACCCCGCCCCCGGCCCGGCCGGCAAGGCCATCAGGCCCGCCCTGGTTCTGGCGGCGGCCCGTGCGCTGGGCGGCGACCCGGAGCGGGCGGTGCGCGCCGCCGTGGCCGTCGAACTCGTGCACAACTTCACCCTGCTCCACGACGACGTCATCGACGAGGACGCCACCCGCCGCCACCGGCCGACCGCATGGGCGGTCTTCGGCGTCCCGGACGCCGTCATCACCGGCGACGCCATGCTGGCGCTCGCCCTGCGGCTCCTCGCAGACGACGACCACCCCGCCTCGGCCCAAGCCTTGGCGAGGATCACCTCCTGCGTCATCGAACTCTGCGCCGGCCAGCAGGCCGACTGCGCCTTCGAGGAACGCGGCCCCCGGGACGTCAGCCTCGACGAGTGCCTCACCATGGCCATGGCCAAGACCGGCGCGCTGCTCGGCTGCGCCTGCGCCGTGGGCGCTCTCTACGCCGGCGCCTCGGACCGGTCCGTCGGCGCGATGGACGGCTTCGGCCGGGAGTCCGGCCTCTCCTTCCAGCTCATCGACGACCTGATCGGCATCTGGGGCGATCCGGCACGCACCGGCAAACCGGTCGGCGCCGACCTCACCGCGCACAAGAAGTCCCTGCCGGTGGTGGCCGCGCTCACCTCGGGCACCCCGGCCGCCGCCGACCTCGCCGCGCTCTACGAAGGCCCGCTCGGCGCACCGGACGACGTGCGCAGAGCGGCCGACGCCGTGGAGCGGGCCGGCGGTCGCGACTGGGCTCAGGTCACGGCGGCCGACCGGATGGCCCGGGCGGTCCACCACCTCTCCCGCGCGGTGCCCGACCTGGCGGCTGCCGGGGACCTGCTCTCCCTCGCGGAGTTCGTCACCCGCCGCAGCCACTGAATTCGGCCGTAGGCCGTGCCGGACACCGCCCGCCCGGCGGGGATGGCCGGACACGGCCTACGGCCCCGGACGCACGGACCCCGCTCCCTCCGCATGGCGGGGAGCGGGGTTTCCGGCACCCGTGGGTGCCGGTGCGCATGTCTTCTCCGTACCGGTGGGCGTACCCGGCGCGGGTGTCAGCGCCGGGCGACGCCCTCGGCCCGCGCGGCGGCGGCGACCGCGGCCGTCACCGCCGGGGCCACCCGCTCGTCGAACGGCGACGGGATGACGTAGTCCGCGGCCAGCTCGTCGCCGACCACGTCCGCCAGCGCGTTCGCCGCGGCGATCTTCATGCCCTCGGTGATCCGGGACGCCCGGACCTGGAGCGCGCCCGCGAAGATGCCTGGGAACGCCAGCACGTTGTTGATCTGGTTCGGGTAGTCGGAGCGCCCGGTGGCCACGACCGACGCGTACTTGTGCGCGATGTCCGGGTGGACCTCGGGGTTCGGGTTGGCCATGGCGAAGACGTACGCGCCCGGGGCCATCGAGGCGACGGCCGGCTCGGGGACCGTACCGCCGGAGACGCCGATGAAGAGGTCGGCGCCGTCCAGCGCGGCCTCCAACGGGCCGGAGAGCCCCGCCTTGTTGGTGATGCCGGCCAGCTCCCGCTTGACGTCGGTGAGGTCCTCGCGGTCCCGGCTGACGATGCCCTTGCGGTCGGCCACGGCGATGTCGCCGATGCCCGCCTCCAGCAGGAACTTCGCGATGGCGACACCGGCCGCGCCCGCACCCGAGATGACCCCGCGCAGGTCGCCCAGGGTCCGGCCGGACAGCTTCGCCGCGTTGCGCAGGGCCGCCAGCGTCACCACGGCGGTGCCGTGCTGGTCGTCGTGGAAGACCGGGATGTCCAGCCGCTCCTGGAGCTTGCGCTCGATCTCGAAGCAGCGGGGCGCCGAGATGTCCTCCAGGTTGATCCCGCCGAAGGAGGGCGCGAGCCGGACGACGGTCTCCACGATCTCGTCCGCGTCGGTGGTGGCGAGCGCGATCGGCACCGCGTCCACTCCGCCGAACTGCTTGAAGAGGATGGCCTTGCCCTCCATCACCGGGAGGGACGCCTCGGGACCGATGTCCCCGAGGCCGAGGACGGCGGTGCCGTCCGTGACGACGGCCACGACCTGCGACTTCCAGGTGTAGTCGTGGACGAGCTCCGGGTTCTCCGCGATGGCGCTGCACACCTTGGCGACGCCGGGCGTGTAGGCGAGGGACAGGTCGTCCTTGTCGCGGATCGGAACGGTGGCCTGCACGGCCATCTTCCCGCCGCGGTGGAGCGCGAAGGCCGGATCGAAGGGCTCGTCGGCCACGTTCGATTCTGCGGCCCGGCTGCCGGTGCTGTGATTGAGAGGATTGACGATCTCCGCTGCCATGCTGTCTGACCCCTTAAGTCTTCATCGTCTGAGGGTTGCCGCTCCTGGTGAGGAGGGGTGGGTGGGCACCGCGTACGTCCCCGCGCCGGCGGTTGGACCGCCTCGGCGGGGAGGGTTCGCACGCGCGGACGCGCCGCACACGCGCCCTGGTCCCCGGATGAGGGGTGTAAAGGTCTTTCTTACCGGACCGAGCCCGCCGCGGACGAGTCTCTTTCGACCAGGTGACACGACTCATGGGCGAATGGCGTGACAAGTCCGTCCGGCACAGGCCGCTCGCGGCAATTCCGTTGTACGGCACACGAGTCGTCGGGTTGATCCGGCTGTCCCGGAGATTCTCCGGTCGAGAGGTGAAATTCCCACAGATGGTCCGGGCTCACTGTCCCGGCCTGTGGTGATTCGGGGGTCGCCCGTTACCCGATTTTGACATGGCTGGACCCCTGAATGGGCTATTCCGGATGGCAAGATGCCCTAATCGCTCGGGGTGTCGGGACTCGAAGACGCGTTCGGGCGCACCCCTTTTCTTGACGCTCCCTCACCGCCGGAGGACTCCGACCATGACCGCTCGCACCATCCGCTGTACGCCCGCCATGTCCCGTCTGGCAGCGGTGAGCTCCCTCGCGGTCGCCGGCGCGCTGATCCTGACCGGCTGCGGCGACCAGACCGACAGCGCCAAGTCGGCGGAACCGTCGGCCTCCGCGTCCGCCACCACCGCGTCCGCCCCGCTCGCCGACCTCCTGCCCCAGGCGATCCGTGACAAGGGCGAGATCAAGGTCGGTTCCGACATCGCCTACCCGCCGGTCGAGTTCAAGGGCAAGGACGGCCAGACCATCGGCATCGACCCCGACCTGGGCGACGCCCTGGGCAAGCAGCTCGGGGTGAAGTTCGTCTTCGAGAACGGCACCTTCGACACCCTGCTCACGGGCCTGCGCTCGGACCGCTACGACCTGGCCATGTCGGCCATGACCGACACCAAGAACCGCCAGGACGGTGTCGACCCCGAGACGAAGAAGAAGGTCGGCGAAGGCGTCGACTTCATCGACTACTTCACCGCCGGCGTCTCCATCTACACCAAGAAGGGCGACGACAAGGGCATCAGCACCTGGGCCGACCTCTGCGGCAAGAAGATGGTCGTCCAGCGCGGCACGGTCTCCCACGACCTCGCCAAGGCCGAGAGCGCCAAGTGCGGCAGCAAGGGCAAGATCTCCATCGAGGCGTTCGACAACGACCTGGAGGCCCAGACCCGGCTGCGCGCCGGTGGCGCCGACGCCGGTTCCTCCGACTTCCCGGTCGCCGCCTACGCGGTCAAGACCTCCGGCGACGGCAACGACTTCCAGCTCGTCGGCGAGCAGGTCGAGGCGGCCCCGTACGGCATCGCCGTCGCCAAGGGCAACGACGAGCTCACCAAGGCCATCCAGGCGGCCCTGGACGCGATCATCAAGAACGGCGAGTACCAGAAGGTCATCACCAAGTGGGGCGTGGACGCGGGCGCGGTCACCGAGGCCAAGATCAACGGCGGGGTCTGACGGGAACCCGGCGCTGAAAGGCATCACCAGTGACTGACATCGACACCCCCGGGCCGGCGGAGACCCCGCCGGCCCCGGCCGCCGGACCCGAGCCGATCAGGGCCGTCCCGGTGCGCCACTACGGCCGGTACCTCGCCGCGATCGTGGTGCTCGGCCTGCTCGCCTCGCTCGTCTACGCGTTCTCCCAGGGCGACATCAACTGGGGCGCGATACCCGACTACTTCTTCAACGACCAGATCCTCGACGGGGTCAGGAACACCGTCGTCATCACGCTGCTCTCCATGACGATCGGCATCGTCCTCGGCGTCGTGCTCGCGGTGATGCGGCTCTCCAAGAACCCGGTGACCTCGTCCGTCGCCTGGGGCTACATCTGGTTCTTCCGCGGCACCCCGGTCTACGTCCAGCTGCTCGTCTGGTTCAACCTCGGCCTCGTCTTCAAGTACATCGACCTCGGGCCGATCTACAAGGACGAGTGGTCGAACTTCATGACCCCGTTCCTCTGCGCCCTGCTCGGCCTCGGACTCAACGAGGCCGCCTACATGGCGGAGATCTGCCGGGCCGGCCTCCAGTCCGTCGACGAGGGCCAGACCGAGGCGGCGCACGCGCTCGGCATGTCCCACGGCAAGACCCTGCGCCGGATCGTCGTCCCGCAGGCGATGCGCGTCATCGTGCCGCCCACGGGCAACGAGGTCATCAACATGCTCAAGACCTCCTCGCTCGCGGTCGCCGTCCAGTACGGCGAACTGCTGCGCTCCACCCAGAACGTCTCCCAGTCCTCCGGGGCCACCGTCGAGATGCTCTTCCTGGCGGCCGTCTGGTACATGGTGGCGACCTCGGTCCTGAGCGTCGGCCAGTACTACCTGGAGCGCCGCTTCGCGCGCGGGTCGAGCCGCAGCCTTCCGCCCACCCCGTTCCAGAAGATCAAGGCCAACATGCTGACGCTGAGCCGTCCCAAGGGAGGCGTCGCATGACCGCCATGGTGAAGGCCGAGGGCGTCCACAAGTCCTACGGCCCCGCGCACGTCCTCAAGGGCATCGACCTGGAGGTCGCCCCCGGAGAGGTCTTCTGCCTGATCGGACCCTCCGGTTCCGGCAAGTCGACCTTCCTGCGGTGCATCAACCACCTGGAGAAGATCAACGCCGGACGGCTCTCCGTCGACGGCGAGCTCGTCGGCTACCGCGAGCACGGCGGCAAGCTGTACGAGCTGAGGGACCGTGAAGTCGCCCTGCGGCGGCGGGACATCGGCATGGTCTTCCAGCGCTTCAACCTGTTCCCGCACATGACGGCCGTCGAGAACGTCATGGAAGCCCCGGTCCAGGTGCTGGGCCTGCCCCGGGCCGAGGCCCGCGAACGCGCGGAGCGGCTGCTCGACCGGGTCGGCCTGGCGGACAAGGCCGGCAACTTCCCCTCGCAGCTCTCCGGCGGACAGCAGCAGCGCGTGGCCATCGCCCGCGCCCTGGCCATGGAGCCGAAGCTGATGCTCTTCGACGAGCCCACCTCGGCGCTCGACCCGGAGCTGGTCGGTGACGTCCTGGACGTCATGCGGGGGCTGGCCGAGGACGGCATGACGATGATCGTCGTCACCCACGAGATGGGCTTCGCCCGCGAGGTCGGCGACGCGCTCGTCTTCATGGACGACGGCGTGGTCGTCGAGTCCGGCCACCCCCGGGACGTGCTGACGAACCCGCGGCACGAGCGGACGCAGGCGTTCCTCTCCAAGGTCCTCTAGGCGGACGCGGAGGTACGCAGGTACGGGGGACACGGGCACGGGGGCGCGGCGGCCGTGCCGGCCCCCCGACCGTACGACCACCACGTCCCCGAGGGGGCGGTCCCGGCCTTCAGGTCCTGGGCCGCCCCTGGACGTACACCCGGGGCGTCACTTCTCGGGCAGCAGCTCCGGGCGCAGCATCAGCTCGCGGACCTGTGCGCTGTTCAGCGGCGGGGACTTCAACAGCGGGCCCTGGGCGCCCTTGGCCTCGAACCCGGTGCTGGAACGGAGGATCAGAGCGCTGCCGTCCTCCAGGACCAGCTGCCCGTCGATCTCCGGACCCCACCGGGGCGTCCCGTCCCCGTAGTCCATCGTGTCGCTCCAGGTGGTGAGGACACGTCCGTCCGGCAGCACCTGGCGCACGCAGTCGGCGCGCTTCGGCTCCTTCCCGTCGACCTCGCACAGGTCGACCGCTGCGGGGTCCGTGCCCCCGGCGCCGGACTTCGCGGCGACCTCCTTCGCGGTCCTGATCTCGAACGCCAGGTAACCGACCCCGCCGTCCTTGTGGACCGCGTAGTCACCGTCCAGCGGACCGACGAAGTCCCGCCGCGCCTCGCTCGGCTTCACGTGCTTGATGAGCACCACGAAGGAGACCTCCTCCAGCCTGCCGACCCCCGCGGGCAGCAGCGCGGCGACCCGGCTCGCCTTGTCCGTCCCGGCGGTGCCCGTGGACGCCGCGACCGAGGCCCGGTCCAGCGAGGCGGCGGGGTCCTGCTTCAGCTGGGGCACCGCGACCGCCCCGGCCACGACGACTGCCAGCGCCGCGCCCGTGACCGCGGCCCGCCGGCGGAACCGTACCCGCGCCGCACCCGCCCAGACCGCCTCCGTCGACAGCACCGGCCGGCCGGCGTCCGCCGCGGCCCGTTCCAGCAACTTCCTCACGTCGTCGCTCACACCAATTCCTCCGTCATCTCGGCGCGCAGCGCCGCCAATCCCCGAGCCGTGTGGCTCTTGACCGTGTTCTGCCGCATTCCGAGCAGGTCCGCCGTGGCCTCGACGCTCTGGTCCTCCCAGTAGCGCAGGACCAGCACCGCGCGCTGCTTGGCCGTGAGCCGGGCGAGCGCCGCCCGCACCTGGAGGCCGGTGTCGCTGTCCTCGTGGCTGCCCACGCGGTCGGGCAGTTCGCCGAAGGGCTGCTCCCGTCGCCAGAACCTGCGGCGGGACGCGATGAAGGTGTTGACCAGCGTCTTGCGCGCGTACGCCTCGATGTCGTCGAGCCGCCCGTGCCGCCGGCCGCCGACCACCACCTTCACGAGCGCCGTCTGCACCAGGTCCTCGGCCTCGTGGCGGTCGCCGCACAGCAGGTAGGCGCTGCGGAACAGCGCGGTACGCCGGCTCTCCACGAAGGCGTGCAGCGCGGCATCCTCGTCGGTCCGCATTCCCCGCCCCTCTCCGGGCCCGCGGGCGCGGACCGTCTCACCCCTTCCAGTGCGCCGGACCGCGCCGGAGGTTGCGGTCGCACGCGAGAAATCGAGGACGTCTGCCGTGTGCGGACACGTACGCGCCAGGGGCGGTACGGAACCCTTCGCTCCGTACCGCCCCTGGCGTACGACCCGTCGCCGAGTCCGACCGTCCTCCTTCGTGCGCCCGCCCTACTTCAGGGCGAGGACCACCGCGTCCGAGGGGGAGGACCAGACCGTCCGCGCCTCGCCGAAGCCGGACGCGCGGAGGGTGCGGGCGTGCCAGTCGGGTGAGGGGGTGTCACCGTCGGCGTGCTCGCCGTAGATCGCGAACCGCTCGGCGGTCGGTCCGGCGAGGGCCGGATCCTTCGCGGCCAGGGCCCACCACTCGGCCCAGTCGAGCGCTCCCGCCGCCTTCGCGCGGTCCATGACGGTGTGCCGGCGGGCGCGTTCGGCCGCGTTGACGCGGGGGGTGGCGGGATCCGTCATGTGGTCCGCGTTCATGAACACCCCGCCGTCCCGGACCAGTCCGCCGAGCTGCCCGTAGAGCGCGGCGAGCGGCTCGGTGCGGAGCCAGTGCAGCGCCGTGGCGGTGAGCACCACGTCGTAGGAGGCGCGGGGGAGGGCGTCGGTCCAGGCGGGGTCCTTGAGGTCGGCGGTGACGAGGGTGACCCGGTCGTCGCCGTCGAACGTGCCGCGTGCGATGGCCAGCAGTGCGGGATCGAGATCCACTCCGGTACTGGTGGCTTTCGGGAACCGCCGCAGCAGTCGGTCCGTGATACTTCCCGTACCGCAGGCGAGGTCGAGCACGCTCGGCTCGGGGCCGACCACGGCCTCGACCATGTCGAGCATGATCCGGAAACGTTCTTCGCGGTCCGGCATGTACCACTCCTGCTGGCGGTCCCAGCTCTCCTGCCAGGACCGCCAGTCGGTGCCTGCCGCCGTGCCCGTCGCTTCGATGCCCGTCATGCGACCCCTTCCCTTCGATGTAATAGTCGATTTGGTGAATCAACCATTACACTGCTGACTACAGGGAACTTTAGACCCACGCTGTAAGGACGACAAGTGGAACTGGCCTATTACTCGGACTACGCCGTGCGTCTGGTCAACACCGAGGAGCCGGCCCGCAACAAGGACGTGCTCACCTCGGTCGACGCCGTCCGTGACCTCTTCGCGGGCAACCCCCAGGCGGCCCGGCGGGCGACCGACGCAGACGTGACCCGCTTCCGCTCCGTACGGGGACGGCTGCGCGCGGTCTTCGAGGCGGCGGACGGGGACGACGAGACCCTCGCGGTCGACCTGCTGAACTCCCTGCTGCTGGAGTTCCCCGTCAGCCCGCAGATCTCCGGCCACGACACCCTGGACGGCACCGGGAAGCCGGACTGGCACATGCATCTGGCGGACCACCCGTCCAACGCCACTGCCGGGTACGCCGCCATCGCCGCGATGGGTCTCGCCTTCCACCTCACCACCCACGGCGTGGACCGGCTGGGCCTCTGCGAGGCGCCGCCGTGCCGCAACGCCTACCTCGACACCTCCACCAACCGCTCGCGGCGCTACTGCTCCGACCGCTGCGCGACTCGCGCCAACGTCGCCGCCTACCGTGCCCGCAAACGCCTGGAGGCCGACCGCTCCGCCGACAACGGCCGCACCGCCGAGGCCGCCCAGCCGAGCACCCCCAGCGGCGAGCGCTGATCCTTCCTCAGCGGCCGGAACCGCAGGTGCGCCCGGGCCAGCACGAGTTCCTCCGGGACGGTCCCGTACACCGTGCTGTCCCCGCCCGCGAACGTGTTGTCCGCCAGCACCCACCAGCCGCCCGGGCGGCGCTCGGTGGCCCGCTTGACCACCAGCAGATCCTGTTGGAAGGGGTGGCGCAGGATCACCACGTCCCCCGGCCGCACCGGCGCCCCGTACCGCACCAGGAGCCGGTCCCCGTGATACAGCGTCGGCACCATCGAAGGCCCCGTCACCTCCACCACCTGGAACCGCACCCCTGCGGCCCGCCCATCCCCGGGCCCCTGCGCCGGCTCCGCCATCTCCGCTACCTCCCGGGTCCGTTCGTCCGCGTCCAGTACACCGCTTCGGGCGCCGCTCGTACATTCGGCCCCAGGTGCTCGTCCTCACCCCGGACTTTTGGCCTAAGCCCATGGGGGCACTAGCCGAAAGGCGCGCTCCACGGAGTAATGTCCCACCTGAGAAGACGATCACGAGGAAGGACCGCTCCATGCTTTCCCGCCTGTTTGCCCCCAAGGTCAAGGTCAGCGCCCACTGCGACCTGCCCTGCGGTGTTTACGACCCGGCCCAGGCCCGCATCGAGGCGGAGTCCGTCAAGGCCGTCCAGGACAAGTACCAGGCCAACGAGGACGCGGACTTCCGCACCCGCTCGGTCCTGATCAAGGAGCAGCGTGCGGAGCTCGCGAAGCACCACGTCTCCGTGCTCTGGAGCGACTACTTCAAGGCCCCGCACTTCGAGAAGTACCCCCAGCTGCACCAGCTGGTCAACGACACCCTGAAGGCGCTCTCCGCCGCCAAGGCGTCGAACGACCCGGCCACGGGCCAGAAGGCCCTGGACCTGATCGCCGAGATCGACAAGATCTTCTGGGAGACCAAGAAGGCCTGATCTCGGGTTGGGCCTTCTGACCCGCGATTTCGCGGGTCACGTTGCCTACCTGACCGCACCCGGTCCGCAGGACGCCGAACTTGGCGTCCATGGCGGGCCGGGTGCGGTGTTTTCCGGGTATGGGTCAGCGTGGTTCCGCTGGTCCGGCGCCGACTGTCGTCAGCATCCGACCGAGCAGGTGCAGGGCTCGGGCGCGGGCCGGTGCTCCGTGTGCGGTGCCCTCCCAGTAGGTATCCGTGGACGTCTCGATCGCGGTGAGAGTTCGCCGATCGTCACGAGCCGCCAGCACCAGAACGAATCGCACGTAGTCGCCGATGTCGGTGCCTGGCGGGTGCTGTTCGACGAAGTTTTGAAGCCGCGAGGTCAGTGCGGGCAGCGTGCGGACGGTCGGAAAGACGACGGCGATACCGGCCAGCGCCAGGCGTACCGCAGGGCACTCGGCCGCCCATCGGGCAAGCAGGTCCGGGGTGCAGGACCGGACGGCCTTGCAGGCCCCGCCCTCGCTGTCGGGATCGGAATGTGGCGGGGTGCCCGGCCAGCACTGGGCGAGGTGGCGATCCGTGACGGTGGCGATGTCGAACAGCAGCTTCACGGTCTGGAAACGGATTCGGGGCGGAATCCGGTCGTCGACGGACAAGGCCGCGAGCAAGGCGACACCGCCTGCGGTGTTCGGCCCGCAGGTGTCCTGATGGAGGATCTCGTTATAGAACTCGCCGAGGAAGAACCCGTCACTGTCCCAGTAAGGATCCGCCGAGGGTTTGAACAACATCGCAGCCTGTGGCGGCAGAGGGCTCGGGAGGCGGTCGGCGATGACGTCGCGAAATGTCCGGCGGATCGGCGGGCCGAAGACTCGACCGGTCCGCCACGCCTCGCGAAGGACGGCCGCGGATGCTTTGTCCGGCAGATGCTCGGGGACGGCCTGCATGTTCATGATCGACGCAGTGTATGGCCCTGGCCGGGTCGTGAGTCCTCGCGAGCAGAGATCCGAACCGAGGGAGACGGATGTGCACTAGCCTCGGGCCGAAAGACCGGGGCAGGACCGGCCGGAGTGCTGGGTGGGATGGCGTGCAGTCGTGGAAGAGTGCCGAGCAGGGCGACAGTCATCGGCACGAGCCCGAGAACTCGACAGCCGCATCGGTCGTTCCCACGCATGAGAAAGCAGATACCTCCTTCGGGGAGCGGGTTCGCGCTCTGGTGGCCTCGCTCGCCGACGGCACGACCACGACCACGGACGGACTGCGCGGGCTGTCGGACGACGAGTTCGACGAGATCGGACGGGACCAGCCCGCTCCGCCGACCGGGGCCTACGCCTGCTTCCTCCGCCTCATCGGTGGCGGTGCCGGTCACTTCCTTCAAGGCAGTGACGTCTTCTACCCACGGGTCATCGGCCTGCGGGAAGCAGCGGAGGAGATCCTGAGCGAGAGCGGGAATCCCTTCGCTCTGGGCACCTCTGATCGGGTCATCCTCATGCACCAGGGCTACCAATTCGACTTCCTACGCGGCGAAGGCCCTGATCCGGAGGTGTGGACGTACGGCGAGTTCCTCGCCGAACCGTCCCGGGTCCATGCCCGGTTCACGGACTGGCTGGAGGCGAACGTCCTTCAGGAGAGGCGGGCGTGGGCCCGCCTGGTTCCCGAATACGAAGCGGAAAAACGGAAACCCCCGAGTGAGCGCCGCTATTACCACTACCGCCACCACCCCGATGGCAGCGTGACCGATGAGCTGTAGTGACTCGCCTCATCCCGTCATCGGCCGTAGACGAGAGTGTCTCCCATGCACTGACCTCGTGGAGACGGCGCGAAGGAGCTGCTGAGGAAGGCCCGTACCTTCTGGGCCACCGCCCCTACGGCAGGCTGAAGTCGGCACGGGCCCGGGCGGCCGTCCCGGGAGCTTCCGTCCTGCCTGACGCCTGACGCCTGACGCCTGACGCCTGATGCCCGCTGACCTCTCAGCCCGCCGTGCCGCCGAGCCCGTCCCCTGTCCACGCACGCACCTCGACCACCGCGTCCACCGGTAGCGGCCCGTACAGGTGCGGAAACTCCTCGCCGCCCTCGGACATGGCCTCGTGGCGCAGGGGTGCGGTGAGGCGGGCCGGGTCGATGACCAGGACGACCAGCTCCACCTCCCCGGAGCCGTACAGCATGGAGGCCACGGCGGGGAGTTGGTGGGGGTGGGAGAGGTGGATGTAACCCTCCTGCTGGAGGGTGCGGCCCCGGGTGGACCAGGTGTAGGCGCCGTCGTGCAGGGCCGCTGCCCAGAGAGCCGGCTCGGTGAGGTGGAGGAGTTCCGTCATGGCGCCACGGTAGTGGGGCGGTGAGTTCCTCAGCCGCCCGCCAGCAGGCGGGCTTCCACCTCCGGGGCGAGGCCGACGGGAGGCCGGTCGGGGCGTTGCGGGGCGACCCCGCCCACCGACTTCAGCCAGGTCCAGGTGTCGGTGACGGTCTCGGTGACAGGGCGGCAGCGCATCCCGGCGGCGTGGGCCTTGCCGACGTCGCCGCGGTGCAGGGCGTCGTGCAGCTCTCCCTCGGGCAGCCAGATCGGGAGCTCGGTCCAGGGCTCCACACCTGCCGCGAGGATGGTCGCCGGGTCGGTCCAACGAAGCTCGGCGTCGGACCCGGTGACCCGGACGCAGGCGTCCAGCAGCTCACCCATGGTGGCGTGACCGGACTCGCTGACCGTGTTGTACGGGCCGTTCAGGCCCTGCTCCGCCGCGTCCAGCACCCACGTGGCGAGGTCGCGGGCGTCGATGTACTGGAGCGGGCTGTCCCGGGGGCCCGGTGCCAGGACCGGTCCGCCCCGGGCTATCCGGTTCAGCCACCACGGGAGCCGGCCGATGTTCTCGTACGGGCCGAGGATCAGGCCGGGGCGTGCCAGCAGGGCGCGGTCGCCGAAGGCGTCGAGCGCGGCCAGCTCACCGCCGAGCTTGGCCTGCGGGTACGGGACTTCGCCCGCTTCGTCAGGGGAGGCGCCGGACACCAGCGGGCCGTCCTCGGGCAGCCCGGCGGGTGTCGGGTACGCGTACACCGAGCGGGTGGAGACGTACGTGTAGTGGCCGGCCCGGTCCGCGAGCAGCCGGGCCGCGTCCCGCACCGCTGAGGGGGCGCCGGTCCAGGTGTCGACCACCGCGTCCCACTCGCCGCTCTCCAGCGCCGCCAGGCCCGCCTTCCCCGCCGTCCGGTCGCCCCGCAGCGTCGCCGCGCCCGGGGCGGGCCGCAGGCGGCCGCGGTTGAACAGGGTGACGTCCCAGCCGCGCCCGAGCGCCGCCTCGGTGACGGACCGTCCGACGAACTCCGTGCCGCCCAGAATCAGGATCTTCATGGTTCGACTCTGCCCCGGTCCGCAGGGGAAAGGAACCTGGCCTCGCTGTCGGCAGATCGGGGAACGAATGCGGGCTTCCGGGAGTTCGGCGCGCTCGTGCCCGGACGCCTGTGCCCCGTGCCCCGGACCGCCGTGCCCCGGACCTCCGCCATCGGACCCCCGCGCCCCGTACCCCGTACCCCGCGCCCCGTACCCCGCGCCCCGTACCGCGTGGCCGGACCGCGCGGGCCGGTCAGAGAGCCGGAGCCCGCAGCCGGACGTCCTGCGGCAGGACGCCGCGTATCGCGGTCAGGGCCGCCGCGAAGTCGCGCTCGGCGCGCGCCGATTCGTAGAGCGCGCCGTCCAGGTGAAGGGCGAGGTGCACGTCCGGGTCCGAGCGCCGCAGGGAGAAGAGGCAGCTCATCGTCGCGGGCCGTTCGGTCTCCCCGGCGGCCCCGGCCTCGCCGGTGACGATGGCCACCGGCTGGTCCCACTCCAGGACGCAGTCGGTCAGGGCGCCGTCCGCGAGGGCGAACGTGGCGCCGTCCGGGAGCGGTTCCACCACCGGGCGGAGGTCGTCGAGGCGCTTGCCCTCGAAGTCGACACCCCGGATACGCAGCTTGATCACTCCGCCGTCAGCGAAGACGGTGGCCGCGTCGGAACCCAAGTGGTCCCGGTACCAGCCTGCCCACGACTCGTTTGTCATGAGCAGGGACTGTAGCCCCTGCTCACGGTGCGATTCGTGCCGCCCTCCACTTTGCGGCGAGGACGGTCGGGGGAGGGTCAGGCGGGGGTCAGCACGATCTTGCCGAACTGGTCGCCCGTGAGCATGCGTTCGAAGCCCTCGCGGGCCCGGTCCAGCGGCAGGACCGCGTCGATCACGGGCCGTACGCCGGTCGCCGCGCAGAAGGACAGCAGGCCCTCCAGCTCGTCCTTGGAGCCCATCGTGGAGCCGACGATCTTGAGTTCGAGGAAGAAGACCCTGGTCAGCTCGGCGTGCGAGGGCCGATCGCCGCTGGTGGCACCGGAGATGACGAGAGTGCCGCCGGGACGCAGGGACTTCACCGAGTGGGACCAGGTCGCGGCGCCGACCGTCTCGATGACCGCGTCCACGCGTTCGGGCAGGCGGGCGCCGGACTCGAAGGCGTCGACGGCGCCCAGTTCGATCGCGCGCTTCCGCTTCGCCTCGTCCCGGCTGGTCGCGTAGACCCGCAGGCCGGCCGCGCGGCCGAGGACGATGGCGGCGGTGGCGACCCCGCCGCCCGCGCCCTGGACGAGGACGGAATCGCCCGGACGCACACCGGCGTTGGTGAAGAGCATCCGGTAGGCGGTGAGCCAGGCGGTCGGCAGGCAGGCGGCCTGCTCGTAGCTCAGCTCCTTCGGCTTGGGCAGTACGTTCCAGGAGGGCACGGAGACGCGCTCGGCGAAGGTGCCCTGGTAGCGCTCGGTCAGGATGGAGCGCGGCTCCTTCGGTCCGACCCCGTGACCGGTCTGGCCGATCACCGAGTGCACCACGACCTCGTTGCCGTCCTCGTCGACGCCGGCCGCGTCGCAGCCGAGGATCATCGGCAACCGGTCCTCCGTGATGCCCACCCCGCGCAGCGACCAGAGGTCGTGGTGGTTGAGCGAGGCGGCGCGGACCTCGACGGTGGTCCAGCCCGGCCGGGCCGAGGGAGCGGGGCGTTCGCCCAGTTCCAGGCCGGACAGGGGGTTCTCGCGGTCGATGCGGGCTGCGTAGGCGGCGAACATGCCCCGACCCTAGGCCCGGCCGCCGCCCGATCCAACCGGCTGCCGGTGTGACACGCGCCGCGCCCCCCGGCCTCTTGCGTGAACCGCCCGGCCGCCTCTCATGTCAACCGGGGTTGACGCGCTCCCCATGTCAACTTATGTTGACAGCATGACCGAAGCAATGGACCTGGCCGCACGCGCCGGGGATCGCGATCCGCGCGTCGGGCTGCGGGCCGTCGCCGCGCTGCGGCGGCTGCTGGAGCAGCTCGAAGCCGTACAAGTCAGAAGCGCCCGTGCCAAGGGCTGGTCGTGGCAGGAGATCGCCACCGAACTCGGTGTCAGCAGGCAAGCCGTGCACAAGAAGTACGGGAGGAATTGATGTTCGAGCGATTCACCAAGGAAGCCCGGGCCGCCGTCGCCGGAGCCGTCACGTTCTCCCAGGACGCGGGGGAGGACAGCATCACCGAGGAGCACCTGCTGCTCTCACTCCTGGACCAGGACTCGGGCCGGGCCGCGTTCGCCCTCACCGCGCTCGGGGTGACCGACCGCCGGGCCTCCCTGGAGGCGGCGCTCGGCGAGGCCCGTCGGCTGGGCGGTCTGACGAAGGCCGATACGGAGGCGCTGGCCGGGCTCGGTATCGACGTCGGCGAGATCGTCGCCCGGATCGAGGAGGAGCACGGCGAGGGGGCGCTGGCGGAGGACGGCCGGGTGCGCCGCCGCCGGTCCGGACGCCGACCGCTCACCGCCGGCGCCAAGGGTGTTCTGGTGGGTTCCCTGCGCATCGCGGTGGGCCGGGGGGACCGCTTCATCGGCGGGGAGCACCTGCTGCTGGCGCTCGTCGCACGGCCCGGAGTGGTGGCGGACGTACTCGCGGAGCACGGCGCCTCGTACGCGACCGTGGAGCGCGCGCTGTACGGGGCGGGGCGCGAGGACGGGGCGGGGCGCGAGGACGGGGGAGGGGCGGCCGAGGCGGCGGCCGGCTGACGTGTCCGACGGGGCGGGCGGCCATCGGGAGAACGCCTGCGGCCCGGACCCGGTGAGGCCGCCGCGACACCGGTCCTGGACCCGGGGTGGGCCCCCCCCCCCCCCGGGGGGGGGCGGGGGGGCGCCCCCGGGGGGGGGGGGAAAACAACCTAATTAAAAAGGCGCCCCGCACCCACACAAAAACACCCCCCCCCCACACCCAAAAAACAGAGAGAGTAAAACCGG
>NZ_JBHWZJ010000156.1:0-16139 GCF_042728415.1 Streptomyces sp. NPDC060198
CGGCCCGAGACCCGGCCCCGGCCCGAGACCCGGCCCCGGCCCGAGACCCGGCCCCGGCCCGAGACCCGGCCCCGGCCCGAGACCCGGCCCGGGGCCGCGCACGGCCGCACCCCGGCCCGAAGACACCGACCCACTCCCCGTACCGGAGGCACCGCATGACCGTCCTGCCCACCGGGCTCGACACCGCCGGACCCGAATACGCCGCCAACCGCGCCGCCCTCCTCGCCAAACTCGACGATCTTGGCGCCGAGCACGCGAAGGCGCTGGCCGGGGGCGGCGAGAAGTACGTGGCCCGGCACCGTTCGCGCGGGAAGCTCCCCGCGCGGGAGCGGATCGAGCTGCTGATCGATCCGGACACCCCGTTCCTGGAGCTGTCGCCGCTGGCCGGCTGGGGCAGCGACTACACGGTGGGCGCCTCGCTGGTCACCGGGATCGGAGTGGTCGAGGGCGTCGAGTGCCTGATCACCGCAAACGACCCGACCGTACGCGGTGGCGCCTCCAACCCGTGGACGCTGAAGAAGGCGCTGCGGGCCAACGAGATCGCCTTCGCCAACCGGCTGCCCTGCATCAGCCTGGTGGAGTCCGGGGGCGCCGACCTGCCCTCGCAGAAGGAGATCTTCATCCCCGGCGGGGCGCTCTTCCGCGACATCACCCGGCTCTCCGCCGCCGGAATCCCCACCGTGGCCGTGGTGTTCGGCAACTCCACCGCCGGAGGCGCATACGTCCCCGGGATGTCCGACCACACCGTCATGATCAAGGACAGGTCCAAGGTCTTCCTCGGCGGTCCGCCCCTGGTGAAGATGGCCACCGGCGAGGAGAGCGACGACGAGTCCCTCGGCGGTGCCGGGATGCACGCCCGCACCTCCGGGCTCGCCGACCACTTCGCCGTCGACGAGCACGACGCGCTGCGGCAGGCCCGACGGATCGTCGCCCGGCTCAACTGGCGCAAGGCGCACGCCGATCCGGCTCCCGCCGAACCGCCGAAGTACGACGAGGAGGAGCTGCTCGGCATCGTGCCGGGCGACCTCAAGGTGCCGTTCGACCCGCGCGAGGTCATCGCCCGGCTCGTCGACGGCTCCGACTTCGACGCCTTCAAGCCGCTCTACGGCACCAGCCTGGTCACCGGCTGGGCGCGGCTGCACGGCTACCCGGTCGGCATCCTCGCCAACGCGCAGGGCGTGCTCTTCAGCGCGGAGTCGCAGAAGGCCGCGCAGTTCATCCAGCTCGCCAACCAGCGCGACATCCCGCTGATCTTCCTGCACAACACCACCGGTTACATGGTCGGCAAGGAGTACGAGCAGGGCGGCATCATCAAGCACGGCGCGATGATGATCAACGCGGTGTCCAACTCCAAGGTCCCGCACCTCTCCGTGCTGATGGGCGCCTCCTACGGGGCCGGTCACTACGGCATGTGCGGACGCGCCTACGACCCCCGCTTCCTCTTCGCCTGGCCCAGCAGCAAGTCCGCCGTGATGGGCCCGCAGCAGCTCGCAGGGGTGCTCTCCATCGTGGCCCGCGCCTCCGCCGCCGCGAAGGGCCGCCCCTACGACGACGAGGCCGACGCCGGACTCCGCGCCCTGGTGGAGCAGCAGATCGAGGCAGAGTCGTTGCCGGTGTTCCTCTCCGGGCGGCTCTACGACGACGGGGTCATCGACCCCCGCGACACCAGGACCGTCCTCGGGATGTGCCTCTCCGCGATCCACACGGCCCCCGTCGAAGGCGCCCGCGGCGGCTTCGGCGTCTTCCGGATGTGAGGGCGGTGGGAGCCGTGAGGACCGTGGGCGCCCGGGGAGCTGGGGGAGCCGTGGCAACAGAGGGCGCCGAGAGCAGAGAGCGCACCGAGAACACCGTGAGGACTGACGTGATCACTTCGCTGCTCGTCGCCAACCGGGGCGAGATCGCCTGCCGGATCTTCCGTACCTGCCGGGCGCTCGGCATCACCACCGTCGCCGTGTACTCCGACGCGGACGCCGGCGCCCTGCACGTCCGCGAGGCGGACCTCGCCGTACGGCTGCCGGGGGCGACCCCCGCCGACACCTATCTCCGGGGTGACCTGGTCGTCGCCGCGGCGCTCGCGGCGGGGGCCGACGCCGTGCACCCCGGGTACGGCTTCCTCTCCGAGAACGCCTCCTTCGCCGCCGCCGTGCAGGACGCCGGACTGCTCTGGGTCGGCCCGCCGGTCAAGGCGATCGAGCAGATGGCGTCGAAGACCCGTGCCAAGGAGCTGATGGCCGCCGCCGAGGTGCCGCTGCTCGCCCCCGTGGACCCGGCCACCGCGACCGAGGCCGATCTGCCGCTGCTGCTCAAGGCGGCGGCCGGCGGCGGCGGGCGCGGGATGCGGATCGTGCGGGAACTCGCCTCGCTGACAGCCGAGTTGACGGCTGCCAGAGCCGAGGCGGAGTCCGCGTTCGGGGACGGCGAGGTGTTCGCCGAGCCGTACGTGGAACGCGGCCGGCACGTCGAGGTCCAGGTGATGGCCGACGACCACGGCACCGTCTGGGCGCTCGGCACCCGCGACTGCTCCCTCCAGCGACGCCACCAGAAGGTCGTCGAGGAGGCCCCCGCCCCCGGCCTCGGCGAGGAGGTGCGGACCCGGCTGCACGACGCGGCCGTGGCCGCCGCGCGGGCCGTCGGCTACCGGGGCGCCGGGACCGTGGAGTTCCTCGTCTCCGCCGAAGGGCGGCCGTACTTCCTGGAGATGAACACCCGACTCCAGGTCGAACACCCCGTCACGGAAGCCGTGTTCGGGCTCGACCTGGTCGCTCTCCAGCTCCGCACCGCCGAAGGCGAGCCGCTGCCTGCCACCGCCCCGCCCGCCCCCGAGGGGCACGCCGTGGAGGCCCGGCTCTACGCCGAGGACCCTGCCCACGACTGGCGCCCGCAGACCGGACTCCTCCACGCGCTCGACCTGCCCGAGGAGCCCGGGGTGCGCCTGGACACCGGGTACACCGGCGGCGACACCATCGGGGTGCACTACGACCCGATGCTCGCCAAGGTCGTCGCCCACGCGGCCAACCGCACCGAGGCGGTACGCCTCCTCGCCCGCGTCCTGGAACGCGCCCGCGTCCACGGCCCCGTCACCAACCGCGACCTGCTGGTCCGCTCCCTGCGCCACCCCGACTTCCTCGCCGCCCGCCTGGACACCGGGTTCTACGACCGCCACCTCCCCACCCTCACCTCCGCCCCCGGCGAGGCCGCCGTCCGCCGCGCCGCCCTGGCGGCGGCCCTCGCCGACGCGGCGGCCCGTACGGCGGGCAGGGCGGCGGGCGGGGCCGGGGAGTCCGCCGCCGTGCCCGCCCGCTTCGGCGCCTGGCGAAACGTCCCCTCCCAGCCGCAGACCAAGCGCTACCGCGCCGAGCCCGACGCCGGGGAGTACGAGGTCGCCTACCGGGCCACCCGCACCGGGCCCGTCCCGCACGACGCCCCCGGCATCCGCGTGGTGGAGGTCCGCCCCGACCGGGTGACCCTGGAACTCGACGGCGTGGTCCGCCGGTTCGCCGTCGCCGCGTACGGCGACCGGGTGTACGTGGACACGGCGGACGGCTCCCACACCTTCACCGCCCTGCCCCGCTTCACCGACCCCGCCACCCGCAGCGAACCCGGCTCCCTGCTCGCCCCGATGCCGGGCACGGTCGTCCGCCTCGCGGAAGGGCTGGAGCCCGGGGCGGCCGTCGAGGCCGGGCAACCGCTGATCTGGCTGGAGGCGATGAAGATGGAACACCGCATCCTCGCCCCCGCCACCGGCACCGTCACCGCGCTCCATGCAGCGCCGGGGCTCCAGGTGGAGGTGGGCGCCCTGCTCGCCGTCGTACAGGAGACACCGCAGGACACACCCCACGCACAAGAAGTACCCCCCGCCCAGGACACGCCCCAGGAGGAACCGCAGCCATGAGCACCGTCCTCGAATCCGCTGAGCACCAGGCGCTCCGCGCCGCCGTCGCCGCCCTCGGCAAGCGCTACGGGCGCGCGTACATGTCATCCGTCATCGCGGAGGGCCGGCACACCGACGAACTGTGGTCCGAGGCAGCCAAGTTCGGCTACCTCGGCGTGAACATCCCGGAGGAGTACGGCGGGGGAGGTGCCGGTATGGCCGAACTCTCCATCGTTCTGGAGGAGTTGGGTGCGGCCGGGGCGCCGCTGCTGATGATGGTGGTCTCCCCGGCGATCTGCGGCACGGTGATCTCCCGCTTCGGCACCGAGGCGCAGAAACGGCAGTGGCTCCCCGGGCTCGCCGACGGCAGCCTCACCATGGCCTTCGGGATCACCGAACCGGACGCGGGGTCCAACTCGCACCGGATCACCACCACCGCCCGCCGCGACGGCGACGACTGGCTGCTCACCGGCCGGAAGGTCTTCGTCTCCGGTGTCGACATCGCCGACGCCACCCTCATCGTGGGCCGGACCGAGGACGCCCGCACCGGCACGCTCAAGCCCTGCCTCTTCATCGTCCCGCGCGACGCCCCCGGGTTCGGACGCTCGCAGATCGACATGGAGCTCCACGCCCCGGAGAAGCAGTTCGAGCTGGTCCTCGACGACGTGCGGCTTCCCGCCGAGGCACTCGTCGGCGACGAGGACGCCGGGCTGCTCCAGCTCTTCGCCGGGCTCAACCCCGAACGCATCATGACCGCCGCCTTCGGCATCGGCATGGGCCGCTACGCCCTCGGCCAGGCCGTGGAGTACGCGAAGACCCGGCAGGTCTGGAAGACCCCGATCGGCGCCCACCAGGCCATCGCCCACCCGCTGGCCGTCGCCCACGTCGAGCTGGAGCTCGCCCGGCTGATGATGCAGAAGGCCGCGGCCCTCTACGACGCCGGCGACGACATCGGCGCGGGCGAGGCCGCCAACATGGCCAAGTACGCGGCGGGAGAGGCCTGCGTGAAGGCCGTCGACCAGGCGGTGCACACCCTCGGCGGCAACGGCCTCACCCGGGAGTACGGACTCGCCTCGCTCATCACCGCGGCCCGCGTCGCCCGGATCGCCCCGGTCAGCCGCGAGATGATCCTCAACTACGTCTCCCACCAGTCGCTCGGCCTGCCCAAGTCGTACTGAAGCAGCGCTCGTTCCTCGGCACTCCGCACCCGCACGCACCACGCGGCGCACCCGCCCGCCCGGGGCCGGTGCGCCGCCGCACAGCCTCCGCACCCGCCGCCCACGCGTCGACAGGGGACCGCCATGGTGTTCCGCAGTGAGTACGCAGACGTATCCATCCTCAGCACACCCATCCACGAAGCGGTCCTCGGCCGGGCCGCCGAGTTCGGGGACACCGTCGCCCTGATCGACGGCACCAACGGGATGGCCCTCAGCTACTCCCAACTCGACCACTTCCACCGCCGGATCGCCGCCGCGCTCGCCGAGGCGGGGCTCCGCAAGGGGGACGTCCTCGCCCTGCACAGCCCCAACACCATCGCCTACCCGCCCGTCTTCTACGGGGCGACGCGGGCCGGCGCCTCCGTCACCACGGTCCACCCGCTGGCCACCGCCGAGGAGTTCGCCAAGCAGCTCACCGACGCCTCCGCGCGCTGGATCGTCACCGTCTCCCCGCTCCTGGACACCGCCCGGCGGGCCGCCGAACTCGCGGGCGGGATACGGCAGATATTCGTCTGCGACACAGCCGAGGGATACACCTCGGTGCTGGACATGCTCGGCTCCACCGCCCCCGAGCCACAGGTGGAGATCGATCCGGACGAGGACGTCGCCGTCCTGCCCTACTCCTCCGGCACCACCGGCGCCCCCAAGGGCGTGATGCTCACCCACCGCTCCATCGCGACCAACCTGGAGCAGCTCCAGCCGTTCGTGCCCCTGCTCCAGAACGAACCCATTTTGGCAGTTTTGCCCTTCTTTCACATCTATGGGTTGACCGCGCTGATGAACGGGCCGCTCCGGCACGGCGCCACCGTGGTGGTGCTGCCCCGCTTCGACCTCGACCAGTTCCTCGCCACCATCGAGAAGCACCGCATCGCCGGGCTGTACGTGGCCCCGCCCATCGTGCTGGCCCTCGCCAAACACCCGGCCGTCGCCCGCTACGACCTCTCCTCGCTCCGCTACATCGTCTCGGCCGCCGCCCCGCTCGACGCCGACCTCGCCCGCGCCTGCTCGGAGCGGCTCGGGCTGCCGCCGGTCCGCCAGGCGTACGGCATGACCGAGCTGTCCCCGGGCACCCACGTCGTGCCGCTCTCCGAGGAGAACCCGCCGGACGGCACGGTCGGCAAGCTGATCCCCGGCACCGAGATGCGGATCGTCGACCTCACCGACCCCGGTACGGACGCGGAGCCCGGCGCCGAGGGCGAGATCCTGATCCGTGGCCCCCAGGTGATGAAGGGCTACCTCGGCCGCCCCGACGCCACCGCCGCCATGATCGACGAGGACGGCTGGGTGCACACCGGGGACGTCGGCCGGGTCGACGAGGACGGCTGGCTGTACGTCGTCGACCGGGTGAAGGAGCTGATCAAGTACAAGGGCTACCAGGTCGCCCCCGCCGAGCTGGAGGCCCTGCTGCTCGGCCACGAACTCCTCGCCGATGCCGCCGTCATCGGCGTCCACGACGACGCGGGCAACGAGATCCCCAAGGCGTTCCTGGTCCGCTCACCGGCCCCGGAGGCGCAGAAGCTCAGCCCGGAGGACGTGATCGGGTACGTCGCCGAACGCGTCGCCCCGTACAAGAAGGTGCGGCGGGTGGAGTTCATCGACGCGGTGCCCCGGGCCACCTCGGGCAAGATCCTGCGCCGCGAACTCCGCGACCGCGAACGCGCCACCGGCCCCGGGACCGGAACCGCGGCCGCCACCGAAGGGAGCCCCGCATGAGCAGCCTCGCCGCACCCGTCCACGACCGCGGCATCACCACCCTCGCCCTGGACGCCCCCGCCCGCCGCAACGCCCTCTCCGCCGAGCTGGTCGGCGAGCTGGCCGAGGCGCTGGACGCCTGCGCGGCCGACAGCGCCGTCCGCGCGGTCGTCCTGACCCACACCGGCACCACCTTCTGTGCCGGGGCCGACCTGAAGTCACCGGCCGATCCGGGGGAGTTCGTCGCCCTGTTGCGGAAGATCGTCGCGCTGCCCAAGCCCGTGGTGGGCCGGGTCACCGGCCATGTCCGGGCCGGAGGGCTCGGGCTGCTCGGGGCCTGCGACATCGCGGTCGCGGGGCCCGGGGCGAGCTTCGCGCTCACCGAGTCGCGGCTCGGGCTCGCCCCGGCGGTGATCTCGCTGACCCTGCTGCCCCGGCTCGAACGCTCCGCGGCGGCCCGCTACTTCCTCACCGGCGAGCGGTTCGACGCGGCCGAGGCGGCCCGGATCTCCCTGGTCACCCTCGCCGCGGGCGACCCGGCGGGGACCGTTGCCCCGGGCGAGGGTGCGGACGAGGTGGACAAGGCGCTCGAACCCGTACTGGACGGACTGCGCAAGGCGTCCCCGCAGGGGCTGATGGCATCGAAGCAGCTGGTCACGGCTACCGTGCTGGAGAGTTTCGACCAACACGCCGAAGACCTCGTCGCCCTCTCCACCGCGCTCTTCGCCTCCGACGACGCACGGGAGGGGATGACGGCCTTCCTCGAACGACGGGACCCCGCATGGGTGTGGTGACACCCCCGAACAACGCCTCCCCCGGCAACGCCAAGTCGCCCAAGCAGGACCGCAGCCGGGCCACCCGGCAGCGGCTTCTGGAGGCCGCGGTGGCCTGCCTCGCCGCCCACGGCTGGGTGGGCTCCACGGTCTCCGTCGTCGCCGAGCGGGCCGGGGTCTCCCGGGGTGCGGCCCAGCACCACTTCCCCACCCGCGAGGACCTGTTCACCGGGGCGGTCGAGTACGTCGCCGAGGAGCGCTCCGCCGCACTGCGGGCGCTCCCGGTGCAGGGCCGCGCGGAGGTGGTCGCCGCGCTCGTGGACCTGTACACCGGGCCGCTCTTCCGCGCCGCGCTCCAGCTCTGGGTCGCCGCCTCCAACGAACCCCAACTGCGCCCCCGCGTGACCGAACTGGAGGCGCGCGTCGGCCGGGAGACCCACCGGATCGCCGTCGCACTGCTGGGCGCCGACGAGACCCGTCCCGGGGTGCGCGAGACGGTCCAGGGACTTCTGGACATGGCCCGTGGCCTCGGCCTCGCCAACGTCCTCACCGACGACACCGCCCGCCGCCGGAGGGTCGTGGCACAGTGGGCGGAGCTGGTGGACGGGGCGCTGGACTGAGCGACGGCGGAAGCTGTCAGAACGGTGGTTCGGTGGAGTGCGCGCCGCCCCAGGCGGGTGCGGCCGGTCCGGGCACCGGCCGCTGAAGGACGCGTACGGCCTCCTCGATCCGGCCGAGGTCGATGAGGTGCTGGGCGAGGAGAGAGCCGTTGAGCGTCGGGTGCTGTTCGAGGAGGGCCACGGCCTCCTCCGTGCGGCCGGCTCCGGCAAGCACGTCGGACAGCGCACAGGCCGCGTACCAGGTGTCGCCCTCCGGGTGCGCCCGTGCCTGCTCGACCGCTTCGTCGAGCAGGCCGCAGTCGGCCATGAGCGGAAGCCGCATCCGGAAGAAGTCCCAGTCCTCCTTGCCGCTGCTGCGCTCCTTGAGGGCATCGAGGTGGGCCAGGCCGTCCCTCGGACGGCCGAGGTCGGCATACAGGGTGCAGAGGGTGTCGACGATCCAGTCCTCCGCGCAGCCGGGCCGTCCGACGAAGGCGCGCAGCACCTCGACCGCCTCGTCGCCCCGCCCGAGCCGGACCAGGAGTGCGGACAGCGGGACAACCACCCGCCCCATGCCGGACAGCTGGGCACCGAAGGCGCGGTAGGCGGCTGTCGCACCTTCCACGTCGCCGCTTTCCTCCAGCACTTCGGCAAGGCTCCGCGCGGCGTGCCCGTGGTGCTCGGACGCCGCGTACGCACGCAGTTCCGCGATCCGGTCATGCCGGACCAGCAGGTCGGCCAGCTGGTCACTGTCGTCGACGGAGGTGGTCTCGCGGGTGTGCAGCAGGGCGATCGCCTCCTCGACCCGGCCCTGGCGTTCCCTGACCGTCGCGAGCAGTTCGGCCGTGTTGGCCGGTTCCATCCGCAGGTTGCCGCAGTCGGGGTCGTCGCATGCGGGGACCGCCGCTGCCATCCGCGCCTCCAGCAGAGCCGCCGCTTCCCCGTCCATGCCCGCCGTGCCGGCGACGTCGACCAGGCACTCGGCGACGAACCAGTCCTCGATCCCGGCGCGCAGCAGCGCGAACGCCTCGCCGCCGCGGCCGTGGCGGGCCAGCAGGCGCGCGAAGAAGACGAGCGCCTGCCGGTCACCGGCTTCCGCGTACGGGCGGCACAGCGCGACCGCCTCGTCCGCCCGGCTCCACTCCTCCAGCAGCTCCGCCCGGGCGCGGGCGGCCGGCCACCAGTGCGTGGCGACGTACGGAGCGAGGACCTCCGACGCCTGCTTGTGCAGGCCCCGGCGCCCGAGCAGCCGTGCCCACTCCAGCGCGCAGAACCACTCCCCGCGTCCGGCCTGGGACTCCACCTCCCGCTCATGACCGTGTTCGAGAAGCCGCGCCACCAGCGACGGAGGAATGCAGCCCGTCAACGTTCGGGTCCGGTAGTCGAGTTCAGCAGCGTTCACGACAGCAGAGGCTATCCGCCCGGCCAAGGGCACTCCCGCCGTGAGCACCGGACGGCACGAGCCGTACCTCGGCGCCGCACCCCGCACGGGCGCCGGGCCGAGGAGCGCGACACCAGCCCCGGCCCGGGGACGAGCCGGGACTCAGCCCGTGATCGGTGTGATCGAGTCGAACCCGTCGATCTCGCGCGGGTCCCGCGCCGCCGGACCCACGTACTCGGCCGAGGGCCGCACCAGCCGGCCCGTGCGCTTCTGCTCCAGGATGTGCGCCGACCAGCCGGCCGTGCGGGCGCAGGTGAACATCGAGGTGAACATGTGCGCCGGGATCTCCGCGAAGTCCAGCACGATCGCCGCCCAGAACTCCACGTTCGTCGCCAGCACCCGGTCCGGGCGCCGTGCGTGCAGCTCCTCCAGCGCCGCCTTCTCCAGAGCCTCCGCCACCTCGAAGCGCGGCGCGGCGAGCTCGCGGGCGGTACGCCGCAGCACCCGGGCACGCGGGTCCTCGGCGCGGTAGACGCGGTGGCCGAAGCCCATCAGCCGCTCGCCCTTGTCCAGCGCCCGCTTCACGTACGCGGTGGCGTCCCCGGTCCGTTCGATCTCCTCGATCATGCCGAGGACACGGGAGGGGGCACCGCCGTGCAGCGGACCCGACATCGCGCCGACCGCGCCGGACAGCGCCGCGGCCACGTCCGCGCCGGTCGACGCGATGACCCGGGCGGTGAACGTGGAGGCGTTCATGCCGTGTTCGGCGGCGGACGTCCAGTAGGCGTCGACGGCCTTGACGTGCTGGGGGTCCGGCTCGCCGCGCCAGCGGATCATGAACCGCTCGACCACGGACTCGGCCTTGTCGATCTCGCTCTGCGGAACCATCGCGAGTCCCTGCCCGCGCGCGGACTGCGCCACGTACGACAGGGCCATCACGGCCGCCCGCGCGAGGTCGTCGCGGGCCGTCGCCTCGTCGATGTCGAGCAGTGGTTTCAGGCCCCACACCGGGGCGAGCATCGCCAGCGCCGACTGCACGTCCACCCGGATGTCACCGGAGTGGACCGGAATGGGAAACGGCTCGGCGGCCGGCAGACCGGGGTTGAACGCCCCGTCCACCAGCAGTCCCCAGACGTTGCCGAAGGACACCTTGCCGACGAGGTCTTCGATGTCGATCCCGCGGTAACGGAGCGCACCGCCTTCCCTGTCCGGTTCGGCGATCTCCGTTTCAAACGCGACGACTCCCTCAAGCCCGGGTACGAATGCGGACATCAGGCGGCTCCCTCTGTGCGGCTGCGAGCTCGGTCGGTGAAGGCCCCCGGGGCCGCAGGCCGACACGGCCTCCGTGGGGACCTGACCCCCGATAGTGGCGGCTTCCGCCGGGGCAAGGAAGGGTGATGTCCCGCACAGCACCCTCGTGTCGTGGAACGGCGGCACCCTCGTGCCGTGAGGCGGTGGTTTCCCGTGCCGTGCGGCGGAGGCATCCCCTGTCGTGCGGCGGCGGCGCCCCGTGCCGTGAGGCGGGGGTATCCCGGTCGTGGTCCTTCCCGCCCGCCGCACCGGCCTGCCGCCCGCTGCGGCAGGATGGGCCCGTGCCCACAGCTGACCCGACACCTCCGTCCGCTTCCCGTCCGGCCGTGTCCCCCGCTTCCGATTGCACCATCGATCCGGCGGCGATGCGCGAGCAGTACCGTTCCGAGGCGTTCGCCGAGCAGGATCTGGCCCCCGAGCCCATGGACCAGTTCGCCCGTTGGTTCCGGCAGGTCGCCGCCGGGGGCGCGCTGCACGAGCCGAACGCCATGGTGGTCTCCACCGCCTCGCCGGACGGCCGCCCGTCCTCCCGCACGGTGCTGCTCAAGGGGTTCGACGCGCGCGGCTTCGTCTTCTACACCAACTACGAGTCCCAGAAGGGCCGGGAGCTCGCCGCCAACCCGCACGTCTCGCTGCTCTTCCCCTGGCACCCGCTCGCCCGCCAGGTCATCGTCACCGGCACCGC
This sequence comes from Streptomyces sp. NPDC060198, assembly GCF_042728415.1. Taxonomy (NCBI): domain Bacteria; kingdom Bacillati; phylum Actinomycetota; class Actinomycetes; order Kitasatosporales; family Streptomycetaceae; genus Streptomyces; species Streptomyces sp. NPDC060198. The sequence continues at coordinate 11,530 of NZ_JBHWZJ010000156.1, forward strand.
GGAGCAGGTGAGCCGCGAGGAGACGGTGGCGTACTTCCGTACCCGCCCGCACGGCTCCCAGCTCGGCGCGTGGGCGAGCGCGCAGTCCACGGTCATCGGCTCCCGCCGGGAACTCACCGAGCGGTACGAGGAACTCGCCGCCCGCTACCCCGAGGGCCAGAAGGTGCCCGTCCCGCCGCACTGGGGCGGTTTCCGGGTGACGCCCCACACGGTGGAGTTCTGGCAGGGCCACGAGAACCGGCTGCACGACCGGCTGCGGTACGTCCGCCCCGTGACGCCGGAGCACGGCCCCGGCTGGCGCGTGGAGCGCCTCTGCCCCTGAGGGCCCGCGAGCCCCCGTGCGCACGGGGGGACAGCGGGACAGCGGGACAGCGGGACAGCGGGACAGCGGGACAGCGGCGGGACCGGGGAAAAGCAGAACCCGCAGGCTCGGGTCCCTCCGTGAGGAGGAGCCGGCCGGATCTACCGGCGAGCCTGCGGGTCGGTGACTGCTTGGGTTTCGGCAGGCAGCCTGCCGAGGTGCACGATGTGCGACGACGGGCTGTCAGCCCGCAGCCACCTCACGAATCCGAATGGACTGCACTTTCGGATCACCTCCTTTCAGCGTGTGCCACAAGCCTAGGAACCTCGTCCGGGCCGCACAACCTATTTATCGGAAGGGGGTGTGCGCCGGGTCACAGTCGAGTTCAATGGGTTTCTGACATGCACAAACGCGTGCGGGACCGCGCACGGACACGCATGCGGAACCGCGTGCGCGGACGCGCACGGACACGGCACGGAGCGCGCACCGCCAGGGCCGCGGTGCGTACGGCGGGGACGGCACGTTCTGCGGGGGTACGGAATGAGTCCTTCCATGGGCAGTGGCACGGCGGACGCGTCCGCGTCGGACGCCGCAGGAGCCACCGGGGCCGCCGGGGTCACAGGTGCGCCGGACACCACCGTCACCGATGCCGCGCCCGTGCCCGGCGCCGAACTCCTCGCCGCGCTCCTCGACGGCATGGACACCGCCCTGTTCGCCCTCGACACCGGGGGCACCGTCACCCACTGGAACCGCCAGGCCGAACGCGTCCTCGGCTGGTCCGCCGCCGAGGTGGTCGGCCGGGACGGTTTCGCGGGCTGGGCGGTGCGCGGACCCGACGCCGACGAGGTACGCCGGCGGCTGATGGCGATCCAGGACTCCCAGGGCCGCCAGGTCCACGAGTTCGCCCTGGTACGCAAGGACGGCGGCCGGGTCCTCGTGCGCATGCAGGCCGCCGGGATGCGCGGCGGGGACGGCGGACCGGCCGGGGTGTACTGCGCGTTCAGCGAGGCGCACGCCCAGATCGACCTGGAGCGCTCCATCGCGCTGAGCGAGGCGCTCTTCCAGGACGGGCCCTGGGGCGTGGTCCTGGTCGACGCCGATCTGCGGCCCACCGTCGTCAACGCGCACGCGGCACGGGCGCTCGGCGGCGGCCGGACCTCGCTGCTCGGGCGCCCCCTCGGTGAGGTCGTCCTCCAGGGGGTCGAGGATCTCGAAGGCGCCTTCCACCATGTGCTCGCCGCCGGGGCGCCGCCCGCCCCCGCCGAACTCTGGGTGACCCTGCGCAGCCGCGAGGGCGGGCGTCGGCGCTGCTGGCGCAGCGGCTTCCTGCGGCTCTCCTCGCCCCTCACCGAGGAGGCGGTGCCGCTCGGAGTCGCCTGGCTGTTCCAGGACGTGACCGAGGCGCGCGCCGCGGAGCAGGCCGCGGCCCGGCTGCGGTTCCGCTCCGCCCAACTGCACCGCGCCGCGAGGGCCGCAGCCGAGTGCGAGGACCCGTGGGAGGCGGCGACGACCACCCTCGACTTCTCGCTGGCCGGCTTCGCCGACCACGCGTTGCTCGACCTGGTGGCGGGGAAGGCGCTGATCCCCACCGCGGCCACCCCGACGGACGCCCCCGGCCCCTGCCTGCTGGTGGCGGGCGGCTCCCTCCCGGCCCGCTACGGCCCCGGCCATCCGGCCTTCCAGACGCTGGACCGGATCGCCCCGGTCCGGGTGAGCGCGGGCGGCGAGGCGAGCGCCGGCAGGGGGGCTTGGGCGGCCGAACGCCAGTGGCCCCGGCATGTCGCGCACGCCCTGTGCGTGGCGCTCCGCAGCCGGGGCCGGACCCTCGGGGTCGTGACCTTCCTGCGTACGGCCGACCGCCCCGCCTTCGAGCGGGAGGACGCGGCCCACGCGGAGAGCGCGGCGGTCCGGGTGGCCTCCGCGGTGGATCTGGCCCTGCTGCTCGACGGCCGTACGGGCGGCTGATCCGGGGGACGGACGCGCGCGGGCGCCCGGTGCGGCCGGGCGCCGGGCGCGTCAGTGCTGGTAGAAGATCCGGTCCCGGTTGTCCTCGAACACGCGTCGGTTCCAGTCGTGGCCGCCGTCGACGTTGCCCGAGCGCAGCAGCGGCGGCTCGATGCCGCGTGCGGCCAGTTCCTCGGCGGCGGCGGCCATCGTCGCCTGCATCAGTGCGCTGGTCACGACGGTGGAGGCGGGGGCGAAGGGGGCTCCGACCCCGTCGGTGGTCAGCTCCGCGTCGCCCACCGCGATCTTGCTGTCGAGAACGATGTCGCAGTGGTCGAGCAGGAAGCCGCCCGAAGCGGCCCGGGACGAGGTGGCGGCCGCGTACGCCACCGAGGTCACCCCGATCACGGTGAGGCCGCGCGCCCTGGCCTCGCGGGCCATCTCCACGGGCAGGGTGTTGCGGCCGGAGAGCGAGATGATCACCAGCAGGTCGCCCGCGGTGGCCGGGCTGGCCGTGAGCACCGTGGTGGCGAGCCCCTCCACCCGCTCCAGCGCCGAGCCGAGGGTCGCGGGCATCACGTCGACCCCGACCGTGCCCGGCACGGCGAGCAGGTTCATCAGGGCGGGGCCGCCCGCCCGGTACACCACGTCCTGGGCGGCGAGCGAGGAGTGTCCGGCGCCGAAGGCGAAGAGCCGGCCGCCCGCGGCGACGGTGTCGGCGACGGCCGCGCCGGCCGCCGCGACGGAGGCGGCCTCCTCGTCGCGGACCCGGGCCAGCAGCCCGATGGCCGCGTCGAAGAACTGGCCGGCCAGCTTGCTCTCGCTCATCGGGGAGCCCTTCCGTCGGGGATACCGCGATCACGGTGCGGTCCGGACCACCGCACTGTCAATAGCGGCCCCGGCCGTGCGGCGCCCGGCCTCGGGCAGGGGCAGGGACGGACCCGGCACGGTTGTCCGCGCGATGCGTCAGAATTGGACGAGGGCCACAGCACGGCGGCAACACGGCAGCATGACGTTTCACCGTCACAGTTATGAGGGGCACGAATGTCCGGACTGATCGACACCACGGAGATGTACCTCCGCACCATCCTCGAACTCGAAGAGGAAGGCGTGGTCCCGATGCGCGCCCGTATCGCTGAGCGGCTGGACCAGTCCGGTCCGACGGTCAGTCAGACGGTGGCCCGGATGGAACGCGACGGACTGGTCCAGGTCGCCGGGGACCGCCACCTGGAGCTGACCGAGGAGGGCCGCCGGCTGGCGACCCGGGTCATGCGCAAGCACCGCCTCGCCGAATGCCTGCTCGTCGACGTGATCGGCCTGGAGTGGGAGCAGGTGCACGCCGAGGCCTGCCGCTGGGAGCACGTGATGAGCGAGGCCGTGGAGCGGCGGGTGCTGGAGCTGCTGCGCCACCCCACGGAGTCCCCGTACGGCAACCCGATCCCGGGTCTGGAGGAGCTGGGCGAGCACGCCGAGGCCGATCCGTTCCTGGAACAGGGCATGGTCAGCCTGGCCGAGCTGGACCCGGGCAGCGACGGCAAGACCGTCGTGGTGCGCCGGATCGGCGAGCCCATCCAGACCGACGCCCAGCTGATGTACACGCTCCGGCGCGCCGGGGTCCAGCCGGGAGCCGTCGTCAGCGTGACGGCGGCGGCCGGCGGCGTCCTGGTCGGCTCGGGCGGGGAGGCCGCGGAGCTGGACAGCGAGGTCGCCTCGCACGTCTTCGTCGCCAAGCGCTGAGTCACCGCCCCCGCGCACCCCGGGGCCCTGTTTCGAACGCGGGAGCATCCGCCGGAGCGGCCCCGCGCACGGCGGGGGCACGCGGGGGCACGCGCGGCGGTCCCGCACTCCGGGCACCGGGAACGCGCCGGTACGGCGGAGAGCGGACGCCGGGAGGTGCCCTGCGGCACCTCTCGGGCCCTGACCAGGAACGGAACACCCCCCACACCCCGCGTCCCGTCACGCGGGACCCGACAGGCGGGCGTCACGGCAATCGAACCGTGACGTCCGCTTTCTCTTTTCCGTACGGAATTGCAGCGGCCGGGCGCCGCGCGTGCCAGGCTGAAGCCAGGCATATGACCTGAGGTCGCCGGCCGGGTGGGCCGCGCGGCAGGGGAGGGAGCAGGGAATGCGCCCGTCGTACCAGCGTGTGCAGCGGTACGCGCCCCCCGTGCGCCCACGTACGCCTGTGCCGGCCGCGACCCGGGCGGCGGCTCGCACACCGGGCTCCCGGAGGCGTCCGGCCGCCGGCACCCGGCCGCCCCGCGAGCCGGTACCGCTCCGGGGGTGCGCGCCGACGCGTGCGCCCCTGCCCGCCGCCGCGGTCGCGGTGGCGCGAGGGAGACCGAAGACCCCGGCGCCCACGGGC